>PXDA01000011.1 GCA_003566505.1 Mollicutes bacterium | reverse complement strand
TCAATATTATGTTTTATTAGAAGGTGCGGATGCAATTGTTTTTGCTGGTGGTATCGGCGAAAATTCTTGTTTGTTACGGCAAAAAGTATTAGAAAAATTAAAGGTATTATCAGTGAAGGTTGATAAACAAGCAAATGATAATCATGCGTTTTTAATTAGTAGTGAAGATTCAAATATGAAAGCTTATGTTGTTAAAACGGATGAAGAACAAATGATTTTAGATACTGTTAGAAAAATTAATAATATAGAAAGAGATGAATATGCATAAAAAAATATGGCAAAAAATAAAAAAACACCAAAAAATAATAATTGCGCGTCATACAGGACCAGATCCTGATGCTTTGGCAAGTCAAATTGCTTTGCGTGATACGATTAGAGAAACTTTTCCGAAAAAAGAAGTTTATGCTGTCGGTGCTAGTGCCGCTCGCTTTGCTTATTTTGGTTCGTTAAATAAAATAAATGACGAAGTAACAAAAGGTGCGCTTTTAATTGCACTTGATGTGCCTGATCGTGCTCGTATTGATGGCGTTTGTTTAACGGATGTGGCAGAAATTATTAAAATTGATCATCACCCCTTTATGGAAGAATATGCTAATATTGAATGGATTAATGATCAAGCAAGTAGCACCTCCGAAATGATTGCACAATTAATTTTGCAAACAAAATTAAAATTAACTACGGCGGTAGCAGAAAAATTATTTATGGGTATTATTGCCGATTCAAATCGTTTTTTGTTCACTAATAATTCACCAGAAGTTTTTCGTACTACGGCTACTTTAATTGAGAAAAGTCAATTAGATATTACCGCTCTTTATGAAAAAGTGTATAAAAGATCGATTGTGGAATTACGTTTTGAAAGTTATATTGGTACTAATTTTCATATTACTGAAAATGGTTTAGCACATCTATATATTCCTAGTGAAGTTTTAAAAGAGTATAAAGTAGATTCAGCAACACCTGGGAATATGATTAATAATTTTAATTATGTTGAAGGTATAAATATATGGGTGATTTTTTCGCAAGATAAAGCAAATAATAATATTCGTGGTACCATTCGTTCCCGTGGGGTTGTTATAAATGATATTGCATCTGAATTCGGTGGTGGTGGTCACGAGTTTGCTAGTGGCGTCCGTCTTAAAGAGCAAAGTGATATGGAAAAATTAATTGCCCGTTTAGAAGAAAGATTAAAAGAGAGAAAATAAAATTTTTCTTTTTTTTAATAAGTGACAAACCAATAAAAATTTGTTAAAATATAAAAAGAGAATACGAGGGTGAAGTATGGAAAATACTGTTAAAGTTAATTTTCGTAATACAGAAACAAAAGAATTTCCAATGGGAACAACCCTTTATGAAATTAGTAAAGGTTTTACTAGTTATTTTAATTATGAAATTTTGATTGGTAAAATAAATAATAAATTGGCTGATTTATCCGATAAAGTAAAGCAAGATTGTACGATTGATTTTTTTGATCGTAGTAGCATTTGTGGTAATAATGTTTATGCCCGGAGTTTAATTTTCATGTTAGTGTTGCCGGTTGAAAATATTTTTGGTGATGAGGCTGATGTTGTTGTTGAGCATTCAATTGGCAATGGCATTTATTGTGAAATAAAAAACCAGCCCATTGATGAGGACTATATCAAAAAAATTGAACAAGAAATGTGGCAAATGCATCAACAAGCTCTTTTGTTTGCCAAAATAAATGTTTCTCGTTATGATGCTATTCGTTATTTTACTCGTCGTAAACAATTCGATAAAGTAAGGGTATTAAAGTATATTAGTAATAGTAATATTAATTTGTATCGTTTAGATGATTATTATAATTATTTTTATGGCGAACTAGCTTATAGCACCAATGAAATCAATGATTTTAAATTAACGTATATTGGTAAAAATGGTTTTGTGGTTAGCTATCCAGATGTCAATAATCCTGAGATGACGCTTGATTATTATCATTATTCTTTGTTATTTCAATCGTTTGTAGAATATACTAATTGGGGACGTAATTTAGGGATTACTAATGCCGCTGATTTAAATGAACGGACAATAACGGGTAAATATGATGATATTATTCGCTTATCAGAAGCCCATTTTAATAGTCAACTATCAAATGTTTCCCAAAAAATTAAAAACAGTAAAAAGAAAATTAAATTAGTTTTGATTGCTGGTCCAACATCTAGTGGTAAAACAACCACAGCACAAAAACTGGCTATTTATTTACAAAGTTATGGCATAAAAACGCACCATATTTCTTTGGATAATTATTTTAAAGACCGTTTATCAACCCCCCAAGATGAAGATGGTTCTTACGATTTTGAATCAATTCAAGCTTTGGATGTTGATTTATTTAATAAACACTTGGCTAAATTATTAAATGGAGAAGTGGTCTGGTTGCCTGAATATAATTTTATTTCTGGCGAGCGTGAGCGTCATTGTCGTCGTTTGCAAATTGATAAAAATGATATTATTGTTGTTGAGGGCTTGCATGGTCTCAATGAAGAGTTGACTATGTCAGTGGAAAGAAAAAATAAATTTAAAATTTTCTTAAGTCCATTAACGCAATTAAATATTGATAATCATAATCGCATTCATACTACTGATACGCGAAAATTACGACGCATTATTCGTGATAATAAATTTCGTAATTATTCTGCTAGTGATACTTTAAGTATGTGGCATAAAATTAGTGAAGGGGAGAAAAAATACATTTATCCTTTTCAAGAGGAAGCTGATATGGTTTTAAATTCAGCATTAGTTTATGAGATAGCAGCTTTAAAAGTATATGCCGAACCTTTGTTATTTTCAGTTGAAGAAGATGATGCCACATATCCAGAAGCATTACGTTTAATAAATTTTTTAAGAAACTTCCTGCCCATTCCTAGTGATACTATTCCGCAAGATTCTGTTTTGCGTGAATTCATTGGGGGCAGTGCATTTCGTGAATAAGGAGGAATGAAAATGAAAAAAGTAGCAATTAATGGTTTTGGCCGTATCGGCCGTTTAGTATTTCGTATTATGGAGGAGAACCCAACGTTAGAAGTGGTGGCGATTAATGATTTAACTGATGCTGCGCAGTTAGCATATTTGTTAAAATATGATTCTAGTCATCGTAATTATCGGCCTGATGAAATAAGTTATGATGAAAATCATATTATCGTTAAAGATCGTAAAATAGCGGTTTATCAAGCGAAGGATCCCCAGGAATTGCCTTGGCAAGAATTGGCAGTTGATATCGTTTTAGAATGTAGTGGTGTTTTTACAAGTGCCGAAAAAGCACAGGCACATATTGATGCGGGTGCGAAAAAAGTTTTAATTTCGGCACCGGCAAAAGGTGATTTAAAAACAGTTGTATATAATGTAAATCATGATGTTTTAGATGGTAGTGAAAAAATTGTTTCAGCGGCCAGTTGTACTACTAATTGTTTAGCGCCAACAATTGCCGCGCTTGACAAAAAATTTGGTGTTGTGCGTGGTTATATGACAACGGTGCATGCTTATACAAATGATCAAGCTACCTTGGATGTTGCGCATCCAAAAGGAGCGGATTCAAGGCGCGGACGAGCAGCGGCAGCTAATATTGTTCCATCATCAACGGGGGCTGCTAGTGCGATTGGTTTAGTAATGCCACATTTAAAAGGAAAATTAGATGGTTTTGCATTAAGAGTACCGACGATTACTGGTTCGGTGATTGATTTAGTTTTAGAATTAAAGCAAAACACGACTCCCGAAGCAATTAACGAAGTTTTTCAACAAAGTGAAAATGAAACGATCAAAGTTACTTATGATCCAATTGTTTCTAGTGATATTATTGGTTCATCATATGGTGCAATCGTTGATGCTCAACTGACTGATATTTTGGAAGTTGATGGTAAACAACTGGTAAAAGTGGTTGCTTGGTATGACAATGAATATGGTTATAGTGTGCAAATGATTCGTTTAGCGAAAAAAATGCTTGATTAAAAGTAGGTGGAAATATGCGTGGTTATACGTTAGTGGAAGTTATTATTGTTTTGACAGTTCTAAGCATTATTGTTTTAATATCATATCCCAGTATCATGATGACTTTAAAACAAGCCGAAGAACGTCATTATGAAGAGTTCGTAGCGACCATTTTGACAGCATCAGAGGTTTATGTTGAAATGAACGAAGATGTTTATAATTTAGAAGAGCCGAATGATACAGTGACAATATTGGTTGCTGATTTAGTAGATGCCGGTCTTTATAGTGGCGGCACACGCAATCCCAAAACAAATGAGAAAGTTAATTTAAATGATGAAATTGAGATTACTTTAGAAGAAAATTATGTAAAAAGTTTTTCGTATGTTCCCGTCGAGTGAGGAGGGTGTTGATGAAAACAATTAGAGATTTTGAGTTATATGGTAAGAAAGTGATTATTCGTTGTGATTTTAATGTACCGATGAAAGATGGTCAAATAACAGATGATAATCGCATTCGAGCCAGTTTACCAACAATTAAATTTGCGCGCGGCAAAGGTGCGAAAGTTATTTTAATGTCGCATTTAGGACGTGTTAAAAATGCCGAAGATAAAACTAAAAACTCGTTAGCACCGGTAGCAAAAAGATTGACAGAATTGTTTAAAGAAGATGTTTTATTTATCAATAAAACTCGTCCTACTAAAGATGAATTGGCAAATATGAAAAATGGTCAGGTTGTTTTGCTCGAAAATACTCGTTTTGAAGATTATCCTAACCAATTAGAAAGTAATAATGATTCTGAATTAGCTGCTTATTGGGCGTCTTTAGGTGATGTTTTTATTAATGATGCTTTTGGAACTGGTCATCGCGCTCATGCCTCTAATGTGGGCATTGCGCAACACTTACCAGCTGGCGCTGGCTTTTTAGTAGAAAGAGAAGTTAACCAATTGCGAAAATTAGAAAATCCAGTTCGTCCTTATACTTTTATTTTAGGTGGCGCAAAGGTAAGTGATAAAATTCGTTTAATTGAGAATTTGGTTACTAAAGCTGACTAT
>PXDA01000021.1 GCA_003566505.1 Mollicutes bacterium | reverse complement strand
TCACTTCACAAATGACATCTACCTCACGAATATTTGCTAAAAAGCGATTGCCCAAACCTTCACCTTTGGCGGCGCCTGCTACTAAACCAGCAATATCAATAAATTCTACCACCGCATTGATTGTTTTCTTTGGTTGCACCATTTCCGTTAAAACTTGTAATCGTTCATCAGGAAGAGCTACAATACCGACATTTGGTTCAATGGTCGCAAAAGGATAGTTTTCTGCTAACACATTCTGTTTGGTAATTGCTTTAAATAAAGTGGACTTCCCAACATTAGGAAGCCCAACAATTCCTGCTTTTAAACCCATTTAACTTCCCCCTTTTTACAATGTTGGATAACTTTCTGGTCCGATTGGTAAACCGATAATATAAAACATTAATAAAATAACAATCCATGCAACTAATACAATCAATAAAATCGGTATCATTAAACGAATCGCCCCAAATAAAGTTATTGGTTTTTCGTTATTATATTTTTTAATAAATCCTAATAAAATAATGTAATAAGGAAATAATGGTGTGAAAGCCTTACTGACACCATCAGCCGCGCGGAAAATAATTTGCGCAAACTCCGGTGTAAAATTAGCTTTCATAAATAAAGGGACTGCAATTGGTGACATTAATTCCCATTTTTCAATTGTCGAAGTAATTAATAAACCAATAATAATGGTAAAAACAAAGAGCAACATTATTAAAGGTGCGCCGGTGAATTCAAGCGTTCCCATTATTTCAATTAATTTAACAGAAACAACCGTACTAATATTAGTCCAATCTAAAATTGCCAATAATTGTGATATAAAAAAGATTAAGACAAATGTTTCACCCATACCTTCAAAATGTTTGGAGAAGCCAGAACTAAAATCTTTTACCTCTTTATATTTACCAGTTAACGTCCCATAAATATAACTGGTAATAGCAAAGCCTACTAAAATAACCAGAAAAGCACCTTCATTAAATGGTGAATTTTCAGAAAACAACCTTGCTACATAAAGATCTTCACTTAAATCTAATAATAAGGTTGCACCCCATGTATTGGGGTGTAAAGCATAAATAATCGCCCCGACATAAAGAAAAAAGAAACCTAAACTTAATTTTAATGCTTTTGCTTCATTTTCTAAAAACTCAATTTCTTCTGCTTCCTCATCAGGTTTCGGAATTTTTTTAACTAAATATTTTTCAATTAGATATGCTAACAAGAAAGTTAACGAAAACAAAGAAATAATTTTCACATACATATATGAATAAAAACCAAAAACATAATTCGGATCTAAACTAGCATTAGCAACTTGTTGCGTTGTTTCACTCAAAACATAATCATAGTAATTAATAAAAACGCCACTGCTAAACCCAATTGTTACTGCTAAAAAAACCGTTAATAAACCTAATAAAGGATTTTTTCCTAATTCTTTATATATAAGTGCTAATATGGGCATTAGCAGTAAAAAGGTATATTCCCCGAAAAAGACACTAACCATACTAATAAAAACAACTATAATGGTTAAAACAAAATGATTCATTTGCCGGAAAGGCATAATAATTTTCTTTAATATACCGCTACTTTCAACAATACTAGCACTAATTAGCGCAGCTAAAAAAATAGCTAGCGGGGTGAAAAAGTTCAAGTTGCTAGCAAAACTACCAACAATAAAACGAACCCCTTCAATACTTAAAATATTATTAACACTAATAATTGATGATTCTAAAAAATCATGGGTGACAACCGTTTTACTACCCGCAAAACCAATTGCTGATAAAATATAACTTGCTAACATTACCACCGCTATTATAATAACAATGGTTAAGGTCGCCCCAAATGGTTTTCTTCTTTTTTTCATGACTCCCCCTCAAAGGATAAAACTTTTTTTATTTTTTTATTAAACGCAACGCGTTCTAACATGACACTTCGTTGACATTGGCAACATTTTATCTTAATATCGGCGCCAATACGAGTTATTTGCCATCTATTATTACCACAAGGGTGTTCTTTTTTCATCTGAACAATGCTGCCTTTTTGGTAACTTTTTTCCAAGATAATCACTCCTTAATGTCTAGTATTTCCAGTATCCTTGCTAAATCGGCTTTATTCTCAAAATTAATGACAATTTTTTTCTCATGTATCTTTACTTTAACATCTAATTTTTCCATTAATAATTGCTCTGCTAAAGCATACTCTGATTTTACTTGCCTCTTTATTTTACGTTTTCTTTGGAATTCTTGACTGCTTAACTGTTCTTCTAACGCCCGCACTGATAATTGTTTGTTAACAATTTCATTAGCAAGCGTTTTAATTTGTTCATTATTTTCCAATTTACTCAAAACGCGGGCATGTCCCATCGTTAATTTTTTTTCATTAACCATTTTTTGCACATCAGGCGATAATTTCAAAAGTCCTAAAATATTAGTAATATGACTCCGACTCTTACCAATTTTTTTCGCTAAATTGTCTTGTGTAATATTAAATTTCGCCATTAAGTTTTGATAAGCATGTGCTTCTTCAATCGCACTTAAATCTTCTCTTTGTAAATTCTCTAACAGTGCTATTTCCATCATTTGCTCATCCGTTAAATCACGAATAATAGCGGGAATTGTTTCCAAACCTAAATTGCGACAAGCGCGAACGCGTCGTTCCCCTGCCACTAATTGAAAACCTTTAACACTTTTTTTAACAATAATGGGCTGGAAAACGCCATGTTCTTTAATAGAATGAGCTAATTCATCAATCGCTTCTTGCGAAAAATTCGTTCTTGGTTGATAAGGATTAAAGCGAATATCTGCTAAAGGAATTTCCATAATTTCATCAGCAGTAGCACTTTCATAGATTTTTTCTTCAATTTGGTTTAAATCAAGATTTTCATTATTAAATAACTGCTCTAAACCACGCCCAAGCGCTCTTTTTTTATTTTCCATTTCGTTCAATCACTTCCTTTGCTAAATTTATATAGGCTTCGGTGCCTTTACTAAAAGGATCATATTCAGAAATGGGCATACCATGACTTGGTGCTTCCGAAAGTCTTACTAACCTTGGAATAATAGTATCATAAACCCGTTCTTTAAAATAATTTTTAATTTCTTCAACCACTTCTAAACCTAAATTAGTTCGACGATCAAGCATTGTTAAAAGCACACCTTCAATCGCTAAATCTTGATTTAAGTTTTTTTGTGCTAACATAACTGAATTTAACAGTTGCATAATGCCTTCTAAAGCAAAATATTCACATTGCACCGGAATAATTACCGAATCACTGGCCGTTAATGCATTAGTGGTTAGAATACCCAGTGATGGTGGACAATCGATAATAATATAATCATAATGATGTTTTATTTCGGTAAGATGTTTTTTTAGTTGACCACCTTTGGAAAAGTTTTTTTCATATTTGCTTTTTTCCATTAATTCAATATCAACCCCAGCTAAATTAATTGTTGCTGGAATAGCATCTAAATTTTTATAAGGCGTTTGCGCGATAACTTCACTAGCATTTGCCCGATCAGTTAATAAATCATAAACACTTTTTTGCACATCACCTTTATTAATGCCAATTCCTGTTGAAGCATTACCTTGCGGATCAAGGTCAACTAAAAGAACTTTTTGTTTTAACAAACCTAATGAAGCCGCTAAATTTATACTCGACGTCGTTTTTCCCACGCCGCCTTTTTGATTTACCAATGAAATTATTTTGCCCATTATATCACCATTCTTTGTTTTTTTAACTAAATATATTCTATCATATTATTGTTTTAAAACCAATTATATTTTTAATTACACAAAAATTAAAAAGACAGTCAATCAACTGTCTTTATAGTTTCTTTTGTAATACTTTTTTTATATCCTCATTAACTTCAGTGACGGTTTGCTCACCATTAATATAATGTTTACTGTCATCTTCTTCTAACAAAGCCAAATAGCCCCGATACAAATTTTGATAAAAAGAGATTTCATTTTGTTCTAAACGGTCAAAAGAACGACTTTGGGCGATTCTTTGCATTGCTATTTCTGGTTTTACCATAATATAAAAACTTAAATTTGGTTGTAATCCTTGTGCTGCCACCGTATTTAATTTTTTTATTAAACTAACATCTAAACCGCGTCCATATCCTTGATAAGCGATGGTTGAGTCAACAAAGCGATCACATAAAACATAAAATCCTTGATCAAGATGCGGTTTTATTAGTTCTTTCACATGCTGCGCACGACTGGCAGCATAAAGAAAAACTTCAGTTAAGTCTTCTAATAAAACATTATCAGGATCCAATAAAATTTGTCTAATCTTATTACTAATTTCCGTTCCGCCAGGTTCTTTTGTCATAATAATATCTTCGGTTAATTCATGACGAAGATATTCATAAATTAGTTTTATTTGCGTTGTTTTGCCGCTGCCATCTGGTCCCTCAAAAACAATAAATTTTCCTTTTTGTTCTTTCGTATTTTCTGTCATTTTTAAACCTAATTTCGCACTAATTTTTTTAGTTTAAAGACACCAATATTTTCCTCTTCAAGCGGTCCATAAACTTTTGTGTAGGGCTGGAGGGATTTTTCATCAACAAACATTTCACCCTCATAATTAGCTTCGGTTCCTTTCGGAATATTTAATGCCGCATTAGCAGAATCAAAAAAAATATCGCGCATGTTAATGTCTTCAATATCAATGTAAAGACCATTTTTCATCGCAATTAAAACGGCATTTTCTTTCACAGTTTGAAATATTTTAGTAATGCGAATGCTTTCTTCTCTTTTACTTCGATAAACAACTTCTTCGCGACATTCAACACATTGCATAATATCGCCAACAAAAATTCTATCTGTTTTCATTTTTTCGCCTCCCATTTGCGCATTTTACTCTAGCATACTTTCCTTATTTTGGCAACCTTTTTATACTTTGAGAATCTTTTTAATAATAAAACGCATGGGCCGATAATGAATGCCTTCTAATTTTTTTTGCACTTTCGTTAATTCACTTCGAATAGCAATGTTTTGTGGACATTTTTTTTCACAAATGCCACATTGCGTACAACGAGAGGCGTTTTGTGCTTCTTGTTTTAAACTGGTTTGCATAATATATTTAACTACACCACGCCCCCAGCCCTCAATTTTATAATCATTATAACAAGAAAAACAGGTAGGAATATCAACATTATAAGGACAGGGCAGGCAGTAATTACATCCGGTACAAGGAATTTGACTACTATTCAACATTAATTTCTGTATTTCTTGAAACATCGCTTTTTCTTTTTCATTTAAACCTTCTACTTGTGATGCCACTTTTATATTTTCTTTTACCATCGCCAGATCATTCATGCCTGATAGTAATAGGGTTACTTCCTGATGATGCCAAACCCAACGCAAGCCCCATTCAGCTGGTGTTTTTGCTTTATCAGTTTTTTGCATTAATTTTAAAACGGATGAAGGTAAATTCTTAACTAACGTACCGCCTCTTAGGGGCTCCATAACGATAACCGGAATTTGTTTTTCATGGGCATAGCATAAGCCTTTCCGACCCGCTTGTTTATTTTCATCTAAATAATTATATTGAATCATACAAAAATCCCAATCATAACCATCAATTAATTTTAAAAATTCATTTTCACCACCATGATAAGAAAATCCCAAATTAATTATTCGACCTTGCTTTTTCTTTTCATTAATCCATTCACAAATGCCTAATTTTACTAATCTTTCCCATATTTTTAAATCAGTTAAAGCATGAATAAAATAATAATCAATATAATCAGTTTGTAATCTTTGCAACTGTTTGTTAAAAATTTTATCAAAATCTTGATAAGATTTTATTAAATGCGGCGGCAATTTCGTAGCAAGTTTTACCTTTTTACGATACCCTTTGGCAAGTATTTTTCCTAATATTTCTTCACTTTTTCCGTAAGTATAAGCGGTGTCAAAAAAATTAACGCCATTTTCAATCGCATACACAATTTGCTTTTCAACATCATCAGTATTTTTAGGAAAACGCATGCAACCAAAGCCTAAAATTGATAATTCATCACCATTTTTAATGTTTTTTCGATATTTCATATTTTTTCTCCTTAATTAATACTTTAGCGATAATCATTTTTAATGTCAATTATTTCCCAAATAAAAAAACGCAAGTCTTTTGCGTATTTAAATGGTCGGAGAAACAGGATTTGAACCTGCAACCTCTTGGCCCCCAGCCAAGTGCACTACCAAATTGTGCTATTCCCCGAAAATGGTGCGTCCGGTAGGAATCGAACCCACAACCTTCTGATCCGAAGTCAGACGATCTATCCAGTTGATCTACGGACGCACAAACATATTATAGCAAATTAAACTAAGAATGCAAAGCAGAAAAAAACAAGTTTTTTACAACTTGTTTTTATTCTTCTTCAACATAAAATTCATAATAAACATCTTCACCAAGCGCATTAGTGCCGATATTAAAATTAACATTACTAGCCATATCCGATGTCGTAACACTAACAACCATATCTTGACCAACTAATTCTAATCCTTCTAAACTTGTCGCATCAGAATCAGTATACATTCCTTCCGTCCCGGTTAAACTAACCTCCAACGTGAATCTAGCATCTGGATCGACACTAGTTGAAGTAACAACTAATGTTGCAGTATAGGTTTTACCTGCCGCAGCTGGAACAGTATAATGAACTCGTGGCGTTCCTTCTACATAATCATCAACATTGCCTGTTTGCATTTCATCAATATCAATGACATATGGATCATTTCGCTTACCACTTCCCGAACCAATCTCCAATCCCGAATCTTCAATTACTTGCTCACGATCACGACTACCGTTTTCTTCTTGTTTAGCATCATTTTCATCAGTTGTTACCTCTTCCGTATCATCACCGAAGCATCCAGTTAAAACAATTCCCAAGCATAAAGCCATTACATAAAATTTTTTCATTTTTTCCCTCCATCTTACATTATTATTAAACAATTTTAACACAAAAAAAAGAAAAGTCTATTTAAACTTCTCCTATTTATATCTTTTAATTAATGTTTTTACCGGCGCATCGACATTATACAAATCGCCATCCAACTCCTTGTTATTATAATATTCATCATATTTATTCACCAAGGAGTAATATTCATCACGGACAACGCCATAAGGTTTTTCATTTCTTTTAGCGCGAGCGAAAAGACATTCTCCCATAATAACTTTGTTACGGAAAAAATTTGATCGGGCTTCTTTATGTTTGCCACATTGTAAACATTTACAATTCCAATAAGTTCTCCCCTCATATTCATCTGTTTCAGAGTACAATAAATACCAAACATCATGATTACATTCTTCATAAAATGCTTCTTTATAACTTGCTTCAACCCTATCTAAAAAACTATGGTATTTTTCCAATAAAGTTGCTAAAACTTCATAACGTTGCACTTTAGCATCAGTTAATAATGATTCCTTTTCTTGTTCATATTGCTGAATATTTTCAATATTTTGTTGCAAAAACAAAAGAATATCACGACTATTGCGTGGTTCAAAATTGCGCCACGCTTCCATTTCTTCTTCTAATTTTCCTTCTTCATCAGTCATTTGCGCCACCTCCTTTCACATTTAATTTTATCTATTCCAAATTTTAAAAAAAAGGAATTAACCGTTGTTACTTCCTTTTTCTTAACATCATCTTTCTCTTTTTCATTTTATCATCCCCTTTTCAGGTTGCATTTACATTACCATTGTTATTTTTGTTTGTCAATACTAATCATAACTGTTTTTCATCATTAAATATATTGCCGATAGATTAACACCACTTAAATTAGCAAATAAAAGCATTATTGTACTATAAGTAATATTGCTAAACAATATCAAATTAATAAATACTAAGCCCATAAAAACTAAAGTAAGTTGCAACCAGCGATATTCTAATTTACCACCTAAATCATCATAATATGTTTTATTACGCGCTAACATTTTAAACGGCAAATATAATAAAAATATTATTAATAAAATAAGCATGATATTATAATTTTCAATTGTCAGGCAAAAGAAATCACTAAAATGCCATGGAATTATAATACTCAAAATAATAGTTGTTAAAACTGCTACAGCCCCAGCTAAGAGAAAAAAATAATTTTTATTATAACGATACCAAGCTGCTATAAACATAAGCGTTACAAGACTTATTATAATTGGCGTTTTTAAGTCATAGGTTAAATATATACTAAACATAATTAAAACGATAGCATCAAAAATAGTCGGTGTTTTACCACAAATTTTACTAATAAAGCGTAGTGCCAATAGTAACCAGAAAAGAAGCACAAATTGTATACCGTCAAAAATAAAAAAGGTGGTTGCCACAAAAAGAAAGCCCGCAATAAAAGCGGTTTTTTCATGTTGAGGATCTATTTCTCGAACTAAAGCCCAGCAAAGAAAAAATGCAAATGCAATTAAAAAGCCATCAACTATGTTTTGTTGAAAAAATGCCATAATGCCCGCAATCATAGCACTTATAATTATTAACCAGCGGTTACTTTGATAATTTATATCAATTTTTCGACCTAGACTAAACATTCAGCATTCTCCTTTTTTAAAAAATTATTAACTACATATGCTTTCCTTTTTTATTTTATCATATTTTTATTTATTAATAATTTAAGTGAAAAATTAAATTTAAAAACCACTTAAAGTGAAGTGGTTTTTGTTCTATTATTAAGTTAATTTTGCTTTTATGCGTCGCACACCAGCAGCGACACTCTCTTCTTTCATAATCTTAAAAGTTCCTAAGTCCCCTGTATTTTTGGCATGCGGTCCACCACAAATTTCTTTTGAATATGGTCCAACAGTATATACTTTAACACGTTCTCCATATTTATCGCCAAAAACACCTACAACACCTTTTTCTTCCGCTTCTTTAACACTCATTTCTTCATAAACAACATCAATTTTTTCGGCAATCACTTTATTAACAAAATTTTCCGCTGCTTTTAATTCTTCATCAGTTAATTTTCGATCAAACGAAAAGTCAAAGCGTAGTCTTTCGGGATTTATATTACTGCCCCGTTGATATATATCACCACCAAGCACTTCTCTTAGAGCTGCGTTTAGCAAATGTGTTGCGGTATGTAATTTAGTGGTGTCGCCACTACTATCAGCAAGACCACCTTTAAACTTTTGCGCCGCTCCTTGTCGTGATTTTTCTTGATGTTCAGCAAATAAGCGATGAAAGCCATCAATATCAACTGAAACCCCTTTTTCTTCAGCTAATTCTTCAGTAAATTCCAAGGGAAAGCCATAAGTTTCATATAAACGAAAAACATCTTCAGCTGCTATTGTTTTAGCATCGCCTAAATTATCAATAATTTTGCGAGCTATTTTCAAACCCTTCGCCAAAGTTCGTCCAAAAACTTTCTCTTCTTTCTCCAGTTGCGTTAAAATAAAATCATGATTACGAGCAAGTTCAGGATAGTTATCACTATATTTAGCAATTATTACCTCAGCTATTTGACACATAGCGTTTTCGGGTGCGTTCATTTGTACTAAATAACGATAAGCACGTCTAATCAATCTTCGTAAAACATATCCTTGATCAACATTGGAAGGAACAACCGCTTTATCATCACCTAAAACAAAAGTAGCAGAACGCATATGATCAGCAATAATACGATATTGATAAGCTTTTTCTTCATACTTAGTCCCTGTTAATTCTTCAATTTTCTTAATTATCGGAATAAATAACTCTGTTTCATAAACACTTGCCGCATTGTTCATAACCGCTAACACTCTTTCAAAGCCAACACCCGTGTCAACATTTTGAATAGCCATCTTTTCGTAATTACCATCAGCATCTTTATTATATTCCATAAAAACATTGTTCCAAATTTCAAAATATTTGCCGCAATTACAAGATGGTTGACAATCGTCGGAACATTTCTCCTGTCCTATGTCAACAAATATTTCGGTATCGGGTCCGCAAGGTCCGGTTTGACCAGCTGGTCCCCACCAATTTTCTTTTTTTCCATAGTAAAAAATTTGCTCATCATGATAACCTAATTCTTTCCAAACTCTAGCACTTTCTTCATCGCGAGGCGCTGTTTCATCACCGGAAAAAACCGAAACACTTATTCTATCTTGCGGAATTTTTAAGACATCTAATAAAAATTCATTCGTCATCGTAATTGATTTTTCTTTAAAATAATCACCCAGTGACCAGTTTCCCATCATTTCAAAAAATGTTAAATGCGATGTGTCACCAACTTCATCAATATCACCGGTGCGCAAACATTTTTGAAAATTAACTAACCTTTTCCCAAGCGGGTGTTTTTCTCCTAATAAATATGGCACAAGCGGATGCATGCCGGCGGTTGTAAATAAAACACTTGGATCATTATCAGGAATTAGTGAGCCACTACCGATTTCCTTATGATCCTTTTCCTTATAAAAATCTAAATATAATTTTCGCAATTCGCTTGCTTTCATATTAATCACTTCCTTTTTAGTTGTTGTCATTATATTATATATTCCCCACTTTGTAAATTACCTTATGATTTTTATTTTGATATTAAGGGGATATTATAAAAATAATCATACTATTTTTTATCAAATCTTTCAAGTGCTCATCCCAATCATCTTTATCTTTCATAAAAAAACTTAATATCGAAAATTATTCGCAATTAAGTTTTATAAAATGAAAATTAATTATTGCATGAATAATCTTTATTAATCAATAATTGTGTATTTCCAACCGGGCTGCCATTTTTTATTTTTCCGCCAATCATTTGCAATTGCCTGTTCCCACGTAACCTGTTTAGTAATAACCTCCAAAGCAAGTTGCGGTGCTCGATGTGCCATAATAGCGATTTTCTTGCCTTGGTAGTCTTTTTTTAAATCATTAATAAAACTTGCCATTCTTTTTTCAACATCATGTAATGACTCGCCGTTAGGAAATGGTTTATTAATATAATTTTCATAAACTACTAGGTCTTTTGAGGCGCCATCATAATCACCATAATTGCACTCTCTTAACCTTTTATCAACAATTTTTTTAGTATTAGGCCATGCAAGATTAGCAGAATCAACTGCTCTTGTCAAATCCGAAGTAAATATTACATCAAATGCAAATTCTCGGGTAACTTGACCTAAATTTTTAGCTTGTTCTATTCCTAATTTATTTAAGCTAGCCTGCTTCCAACCACTACATTTTTCTGACGCATTATCTTCAGTTGTGCCATGAACAAAATACATTACTTCCATCTTTACATTTTTCTCCTTTTACTTTTTATTTTTTCTTTTCCATACCTTAAAAAATCAGTTAATTTTTCCGTTTGTAAAATATCTTGATTACACTTTATATAATCTGAACAACAATTCAAACCTAATGTACTATATTCTTCTTTATTTAACTTTATTGTATTTGAAACAAATAAAATTTCATCACTTGTGCGAAAACCATTACAAAAATCACAAAGAATTTTTCTTCCCCCATTATAGCGCGAAGTATCACATAAAACCATTAAACACTCTTCATCTTTGGGAAAGACAAAAACCTTTTTTTCATCAATTTGCTGACTATAATACGTTAATGGTTCATTTAAGACAGCTTCATTATAATTTTTCACTACTCTTTTTAAATTCTTTTCCGGCATTTTCACCTTTTTTTTCATTCGTTCATATTCAATTTGTGGTAATTTAACCACCTTTATCAATGCCAAAACAGCTTCTTCTAAATCATCAATTTCTTTTAAACTATTCATTTCACATTTTTCAAAAAACTCAGCAAAAAAATCTGCAAAAGAATTTATTTTTGTCCCCAATTCAAAAAACACTTGTTCTTTGACAACATTACAAATTTCTTGATCATTACTTTGCATATAAGTATCTCTTAGTTGCTTCATCTTCTTCTTTATTAAATTATACTCTATATTATTTATTTCTAACTGCATATTTTGTTCTCCTTTCTCTATTCATAAAACTATAAAAATCTTTTTGAAAAGACAACCTTTTAACAAAATCTTGTTCACTAATGTTCCCAACACCTCGATCAATTTTCAAATGAGGACAATCAGGGAAATTCATAATACTTGCTCCGCCTATTTTAGTAAACAGTCTTGGCGTTACATTAATATATAAATCATTTTGGGTGTATGGTTTTTCTTCCTGAACATAGTTATTCGAAAATAATCCAATTGAATAAGCCAGCCAACGCAGTGAAATCAAAGTGTCACGAAGCGCTTTTTTTTCACTAATTTTATGAAATTGTTCGCTATTAATTGTTCGAAGTTTATCAGCCAATTGTATTAAAATCTCCTTCGTAGAATTTTGCATATTAGTCGCTAATACATTATTAACAATCGTGTCCTTGGGCAACAGCTCATGTCTAGTGTAGAGTTCTGGCAACTCATCCTGCCCGCAAAAACATTTCAAAATTTCTATATATCTTGTTTCTAATTTATGATGAATTGTTTTTAACATTGTTATCATTTCTTCATTTTGTAATTGTTGCCAACCATTTTTTACTTTATATACTGATGAATAATATATTTTTTCATTATTTATCTTTGAAGGTTCAATATAAGACGCTAATTCAGGACCTGCTAATGCATCACGTGTTAATGTTTGCGTAACATCAAAAATAGGGTCAACCACTGATTTATAATAAAAACTTGACTCTTTTTCTTCATCAATTGGTTTGATACTGTTAATTGTGTTTGAAGTCCAAAAATTCAAATGCAAATGGAATGGTTTTTTTGACATTCCGCTATGACGATCGGTAGTAAATTCATCATAATTATACACCAAATAAGGATAACCATTATGTAATTCGTATTTTTCTATTATCTCAGGCTGACTTAGAAAATCAATATAATCATAGCCGATATTAAAAACTTTGTGCAAGGCTTGATCGGTTAATGATGTGATTGCACTCTTAACAACCGAGTCAGTTGATTGTAGCATTAACTCATAATCGGAATGAGGTTTAAATTTTGGTACTAAAGCAATATAATCAGTATCTTTTTCAGTAGTAATCTTATATTCTTTTATAACGCCTTTGAAATCAATCTTTGCACATTTTTTCATATAAAAGGAATCAGAAAACAGTTTCTCATCTATTCCTTTAATCGACAAATTATGTGGTTTTTTCAATTTATTCATCTCTCTTCCTCCTAATATTAAGTAGTAATGGGTCGGCATTGAAGCAAAAATAATTTATTTTTTTCACATGCCCATTCAATATCAACGGCATAACCATAATGTTTTTCGAGTTCAATTCCCATTTTAGCAATTGCCAATATCATTTTTTTCGATATTTTATTGTGAGTTGGTTTTGATAAAATTTTCAAACTATTTTTTTCAATTAAATACCGATCAGCAACCACCTGGTTATCTACTAATTTTGCCGCAACTCCTTGGCAACTTTCAATCACAATTATATCTGGATTATTATCTACGGGATCTTTTGTAAACATTACTCCAGCATAATCTGCATTGACCATCTCTTGAATAATAATACCACCAAAAACATTAAGTTGCTTTTTAAAATCACTATAATTTTCTAAACCCATTCCTAATAATGATTTCCAGCAAGTTTTCATCCCTTCCGCAGTAAAATCTAATGAATCACAAAATAATTCTGTCACATACTGTCCGGCGAAAGACATTTTTTCACCATCTTCATTCAAAGAACTACTACGAACGGCATAAGTATTTTCTTTAAAAGATAAAATTTGTTTTAAATGATTTTGAGGAATTTCAAGACTGTCAATTAAAGCATATATATCATCTTCATAATAATCTAGATTTGATATATATTTCATATATTCATCAAATTTATTTTGCTTTTTTAACAAATTTTGAAAATATGAAACACTGAAAAAATAAGCTTTGGGAACATTATATTCGAGGTTATATAATTCAGAAAGTTTAGCCGCCTTACTGCCAATTTCTGATATTTTAGTTTTTTCCGAAATATGATACACATCTTTTATTCTATTAATTTTTTCCTCTTTCTGTTTGCTACTCAACAACCTCACTATTCCTTGACTAGCATCAATTTCAACAGTATCGCCATCTTTTATAAGCTGTGTTATTCCTTTAAAAGCAATAACACAAGGTTTGTTTAATTCTCTACTTATTACCGAAGCGTGACTTAATATACCACCTTCTTCTGTAACAATAGCGCTGGATTTTACAATGGCATTCATAAAATCAAAGTCGGTTCCATAAGTTATTAATATCTCACCTTCTTTTAATTTGTTACTTTCAGCAAATGTTAAACAAATTTTGGCTTTGCCTTTTACTTTTCCAGGTGAGGCACATATACCGCGTCGCGAAGCAAGCACAGAAACATCTTCTTTAATCGGTTTTACTGAATGATAATAATTTTCACGTGCTTCAGCACTAACCGCCATAGTAGTAACCGCTTCAATATAAACACCTTTCTGACGTTTTTTTATTTCTGATAAACTTAATTTTTTATCAAGAATCAATAAATTATAAAAGTCTTCCATTATATAATATTTTAAAATTTCGTCACTTAAAGACATTCTTCTCGCAATTTCATTTATTAATTTATTCCGAAATTGAACAGCCTTTCCTAATAATGCTTTATTTTTATCTCTTAATAATCCCAATTGGGCGGCAAGATCAAAAAGTTCAATAATTTGTTGATTATTTATTTTTTTGATAATTTGTTCTTTTTTCATTTTGATAGTTTTAGGATATAACTCTATTTCATTCATTCGCTTATTAATAAAGTTTTCACCCAAAGCAATAATTTTGTGATATCGTTCTAAAAGCATATCTTCATCTAATTGTTTGCTGCCATAACCCAATGTAATATGTTCATAATTTTTTAAATGCTTTTTTAAAAGTGTTTTAGTTTTTTGTTTGTTTTGTTGGAAGATAGCTTTTAAAAAGGCATATTCCTCTTCCATAACCGCTGTATTACCGTCTAAAGAATACAAAATGCTTATTTCATCAATAGTAAGTAGTTTATCAACATTTAACGAACTAATTGCTCTTTGCAGACCGTGTTCCACAGGCGCTAAATTAATAAAATATATTTGATTTAATGTCGTTTGATACCAATTAAACAGTTCTTCATACAATTCTTTTTGTGAAAGTTTTGTTAAATTAGTTTTTGCTATTTTTTGCAATCTATTATGTAATTTCTTTTTATCACGTTTACAATAATTATAACAATTTTCAATAATATCGGAATCATATTTTTGCGGAAAGCAAAATTGCTGAGCAATATTTGTTAATACTGCCTCCCAATCATCTTGCGGTGTAAAAGACCACAATTTATCATCACGATAATACAAACAAACATTTTTAAAACGAAACCAATTAATATTGGCATCATATTGATCGTATAAATCATAAATGAATTGTACCGATAACATAAAATCTATATTGCGAAAATTAATTTGTTTCCAGTTTTCGGCCTCTTTACTTGATAAATACATTTTAATATCATCTCCTATGTATATTCTTTAATAATAAAATTTAAAAATTCTTGATAATTTTCATCCTTATTGCGCGGCTTTTTTAACGGATTAGTAAATTTTTTATAGTCATTGCCCTTACCCAACAAATGAATATAATCACCTAATTTTATTGTCTCTTCAATATCATGAGTTAGTAATATTGATGTAAAATGCTCTTTCGAAAATTCACTTAAATAAACTTTATGTGCTTTATTTTTAGAAATAAAATCAAGCGAGCAAAAAGGTTCATCTAATAAAACAATATTTGGGTTAGTTACTAAGGTTTTTGCTAATGCAACTTTTTGTTTTAATCCTTCTGACAATTCAAAAGGGTAAAAATTTTGATATTCAATTAAGTTAAATTTCTGCAGTCCTCTTTGCACTATTTGATCAAAAGATTCTTCCTTTTGCAGTGCTTTTAGAGCGAAGGCGATATTATCATAAACTGTTAGCCAGGGCAGGAGATTATTATCTTGTAAAATGATGGCTATTAATGAGTTGTTAGGTTCAATTACAATTTCGCCATCTTTAACATTTTCTAACCCCGCAATTATTTTTAACAATGTGCTTTTTCCACAACCTGAAACTCCTAAAATACAATGTATCTTTCCTTTTTCAAAGGTTATGTTTAAATTCTCAAATACTACTTTTTCGCCCCATTTTTCACTTTGATAACTTTTCGTTACATCATTAATGGTTATAGCATTTTTATTTTTTTTCGCCATCTTAATCTATTCTCCTTACCCAAAACAACTTTTTTTTCGCTATTGTTGCAAAAAATAAAGAAAACAAAGCGCCCAATATACCCATTATTATTATTCCTAAAAAGACTTTCTCGTAAGATAATAAGGTATAACTTTTCCAGGTATAATAACCGATCCCCATGCGACCACTGATCATTTCAGCCATTATAACACTGAGCCAAGCCCCGCTAATACCAATCATTAATGCTGTAAATATATTGGACATAATGCCAGGTAGTATAATTTTGGTTGTCCGATCAAACCAATTAAGTTTATATATTTTTGCAAAATACAAATAATTAATTGGAAAATTTTTTAAGGCTCGATAAAGACTTATAAACATTGGAAAAAAGGCTCCTACAAAAGTAATAAAAATTATGCTTTGTTCAATAGTAGCAAATATAATAATAGCAATTGGTACCCAACCAGCATTAGGAATCGGTCTTAATACTTCAATTATTGGATAAAAAATTTTATCCAACATTTTAAATTCATATAAAAGTAGCGCCAGCAACAAAGCTACTACAAAGGCTATCGTAAAACCAGTAAGAACATTTTTAAGAGAAACAAATATATTATCATATAAAGTTCTTTCTGTTAGTTCATTAATTATTATAGAAAAGTCCATGTTATTCACCTCGTTTTTCGTATAAAAATTTATTTAATATAAAATTATTAATTTTTTCTAAATCAATTAGAAATTGTTTTTTTTCTGCTAATGTTGCAATATCTTGAGCACTAATACTACTATCCCAAGTAATATTGTTAACTTCTTTTTGAGTGACATTAATTGAGAAACCACTCTCAGACGTAAAAATATCAGCCGCTTTTTGCGGATTGTTTTTTATAAATGTATGTGCCTCAGCTAATGATTCTAAAAATAATTCCACAATTTTTTCATTATTTTGCGCCCAATTTCGATTAACTATAACACCAGCTTGATAATCAATTTGTGATTTTTCACCAGCAACTAACTCTTTGCCATAACCTTGATCTGCTAAAAAATTCGGATACGGCGCCCAAATCGAAAAAGCATCTGTCTGACCTGTTATCAATAATTGACTTGCAAGTGCAACATCTTGATGAACAATATTAACATCGTCTAATAAATCATATTTTTCTAAAACTCTTAAAAGCATGAAATGAGCACTAGATCCAATTGGCGTCGAAATTGTTTTTCCCTTTAAATCTGCTATTTTTTTCATATCGCTATCATGAGGTACCATAATACTTTGATTTCTTCCTTTTATCCCCTTACCATCAAAAGCAAGCAAGGCAGAGTCATAATTTTGGCGTGTGGCAGCTTGATTCATATTAAGTAATAATGGCATATCACCCATAAAACCAAAATGACATTTATTAAAGATCATGCAAGTGTTGATTACCGCACCTGATATTTCATCATACCAAATAACTTCTATTGTTTTATCCGGGTAATATTCTTGTAGTTTTTTTTCAAAAATTTTCTGATTCTTCATAATCAAAGCCCCCCATGTTTGCGATGTTACGCTTTGATATCCAATATAAATTTGTTTAACATTATTACGAGTATAATAATTTGCTAAAAAAATAGTTAAGATGATAATCAACGTTATTACAATCATAATTATTTTATTTTTGGGCATTTTTTCACCTCTTTAATTTTTAAAAAAAATAGTCAATAACACCAATGTGTTTGACTATTTTTATTTAGCTATAAGAAATATTTAAAATTAAGCATATCGTATATAATGTGCTTATCTGTTTTAAGTATTTTATTTTTTTAAAAGTTTTTTTTAACATTCTTCTACCCCTTCGAAAAATTGCGGTTGCCTAATAATATACCTTTTTTTTTGCTTTTTGTCAATGTTTTCAAATTTTAGAAGATCCCTTTGGTTATAAATTTTATAACCCTTTGTTAAAAACAAATAAACTTAATAATACATTAAAAAATACATTTTTGTTAAAAATGTATTCTTTTTTAGTATTTAATATCGCATTTTAGTTTTTATCTTTTTTTTTTCTCTTTTTTCTGCATTCTAATTACCTCATCAGGTTGCAAATCTTCAATAAACTGGCGATCATGGGAAACAGCAATAACGGTTCCTTGAAATTTTTCCAACACACCAGTTAATATCTCAATCGCTTCAAAATCAAGATGATTAGTTGGCTCGTCCAAAACTAAAGTATTAATTTCATTTAGCATAAACACTACAAAACGCAATCTAGTTCGTTCGCCCGGGCTTAAGTTTGTTAACTTTTTGTTTATTTCTTCAGGTGTAAAATTAAACTTTTGCAAAGCATTATACCGTGCTTCTTTGGCAACAGTAGTTTCATCATCTAAGTAATCCATCACCGTTCGTTCATCATCAGTCATACTCTCTTGCGCCAAATAGCCCATTTTAACACTACTGTAAACCGTTAAATCACCATCAATGGGCTCTAGTTCGCCAACAATGGTTTTAATTAACGCTGTTTTACCAACCCCGTTTTCACCTAGTACTAATAAACGTGTCCCAAAATCACATTGAAAAGAGAGTGGTTCGGTGTGAAATTCATCGCCATAACCACACACTAATTCATTGGCAAAAATATTGGCATTTTGTTTATCCGTTGATTCTTTTATTTCAATTGTTGGCGGCTCTTTAATTCGTGGCTTTTCCACTTTTTCCATCTTGGCTAATTTTTTTTCCATTTTCTTGGCTTGACTTGCTAAACTACTAGAACGATCTCTTTCATAACCACGCGTATATTTATCTTTATCTTTCATTGTTTGCCGCTGTCCCATATTCGCCCATTGTTTTTTTTGTTGTAAACTTTGTTCAATATTGTTTATTTCTTCTTGTTGTTGCTCATATGCTTGCATTTTTTTTAGCAAATTCTTTTCTTTTTGCTGAACGTAAGAACTATAATTACCCGTATATTGCGTTAAATCATGCGCAAAATAATCTAATTCAAAAACCTTATTAACCACTTTATCAAGTAATTTTTGATCATGAGAAATTAATATCATGGGGACATCTAATGATAAAATATATTCCTCTAGCCAAACAATGGAGCGCAAATCCAAATTATTAGTTGGCTCATCTAGCAACAATAAGTCAGCGCCCTTTAGCAGCACACCACCAAGTAAGACCTTGCTTTTTTCGCCACCACTGATTTCTTTTAATTTTACTTTTCTTTTTTGAGCATCAAAGCCTAAACCATTTAAAACATAATCCAATTTATAATCAAAATTATAACCATCTAACGCTAAAAATTGCTCCTGCACTTCAGCATATCTTTGCAAGTTTGCTTCCTTTTCTAAATCTTTCTCTAATGCCGCCATTTCATCTGCTAATTTTTTTATTCCCACAAAATCATAGACAAACTCTTCAATTGTTCTTTCTAAATCATGAAACTTAACCTCTTGGGGCAGGTAGCCAATATTAATATTAGGTTTTTTATCAATTTCACCTTCATCATAAGTTTCTTTGCCAGCTAAAATTTTTAATAAAGTTGATTTACCAACACCATTAATACCAACTAGTCCAACTTTATCATTTGGGTTTAAATCAAAATTTATATCATGCAAAATAATTTTCGAAGGATATGATTTACTCAAACCGCGAACTTTAATCATTTAAGCCACCCCCTTTTTGACCATTTTTATAAGCCAAATAAGCAGCCATTCCATAAGGATCTTCGCCAGTCACATCATTACTAAAAATGTAAGAGCGTGCTTGACAATCTTTTAAACCATTATCACGAAAATTAACAAACATCGGGTGATTTAACCAATGTTCGACAAAATTTTCATCAAAAACCGGTAACTCTGATTTCTCGTAATAGCCCGCTTCAACCAAATAAGGACAGGTAATCATCCGGCCGTGCATATCAATTACTAAACCTGCTAAAGTAGCCGTACACTCATTTCGCGGTGGTAATCCTAATAAATGTGCTATCAAACTAGCATCAGCTATCCCAATGGGATAATTTTTTTCCGTGCGCCATTGTAATAATTTTTCAACCGTAGCAAAAAAATCAGTTGGCTTAACAATTAAATCTTTTT
>PXDA01000077.1 GCA_003566505.1 Mollicutes bacterium | reverse complement strand
TTTATGGAAGAAGTAAAAAAGATGCATCATGTGATTATTTTTATTGATGAAATTCACACTTTAATGGGTGCTAAAGGAAGCGGTCCAATGGATTTAGCAAATACTCTAAAGCCATTAATTGATCGTGGTGATGCTAAATTAATTGGCGCGACTACGAATATGGAATATTATACTTATATTATTCGCGATCGTGCTTTTTTAAGACGTTTTGAAAAAATTGATGTTCTAGAACCAGATCGTGAAACAACTACCAAAATTTTATATAAATCATTACCTAAAATTGAAAAACAAACCGGCATTCCTTTTAAATATAAAGATTATGTTGCACAACAATTAATGGAATCAATTGTTGATGCTACTTCCGAATTTAAGCGAATATATGGTTTAGCAGCAATGTATCCTGATGTTGCTTTTTCTGTTTTAACGCAAGCTTTTTCACACGCTTTGTTTGAAAACAAAAAAGAAGTAGAATTAATAGATGTTTATAATGCGATTAAAACTAGTAAAAGATTATATCCAGATAGCATCGTAAAAGAATTAGCTGCTTTTCGGGAAAAATTTGCGAAACAGGCTGATAAAGATGATGTTCATTTACCAGAAGTTAGTATTGAAGATATTGAGGAAATACAAGAGTATTAAGGTGATAAAATGAAGAATGTAAAAAATTATTTAATTTTAATAATTGTTTCGGGAGTATTTGTTTTGCTTTGTTGGTGGTTAATCAGCCAATATGCGCGAACACATGAAAAAGATCAAAATTTATCTTTGCAGTATGAAATTGCCGAGATAAAGCCCCTTGATTTGTATGATTATTTGCTTGAAACACCAGATGTCATTATTTTAGCAATTTCTGATCAAGATGCGGAAATGACTGTTTTGATAGATTTTTTGACAGAACAAAATTTGTTGTATTACACGGTTTATTTGTATTTAAGTGATTTGACTCCAGAAGAAATTGCTAGTATTGAAGCAAATTTGCAAGTATCTTATCAGTGGTTAGAAGAACAAAATTTAATTTTATTAATTGATGATTTTGAATTAGTGGATAATATGGCTATTACGGATGATGTTGCAGAATTAGAATCATTTTTTCAAAAATGGGGTTATTACGATGATTAATATTGTCTTGTGTCAACCAGAAATTCCGCAAAATACCGGCAATATCATGCGTACTTGTATTGCTATTGATGCTAAGTTGCATTTAATTAAACCATTAGGGTTTTCATTAGAACAAACCGATGTTAAAAGAAGCGCAGCTAATTATTTGGCGGAATTAAATTACGAAATTTATGATTCAATGGCGGATTTTGTTTTCAAAAATAAAGGTGAGTATTATTATTTAACTCGCTATGCTAATAAATGTTACAGCGCCGTCTCTTTTTCGCAAAAAGAAAATATTTATTTAATATTTGGTAGTGAGAGTAAAGGAATTGACAAGGAAATATTGCGGGCTAATTACGAACGCTGTTTTCGCATTCCGACAACCGCTAAAGTTCGCGCTTTAAATCTTGCAAATGCAGTAGCAATTGTGAGTTATGAAGTAATGCGTCAAATGGAATTTCCCAATCTTTTGTGTTATGATGCGCAAAAGGGTCGGGAAACTTTAATGGAATAGCGCTTGATATTTTGGTAGTTAAGTGATATGATTATGAAGAGAATAAGGAGGAGTTATGGACCTAGAAACAATCATTGATTTTTTCAATGAAAATATAATTTTGTTTGTAATAGGTGCAGCGATTATTGTGATGGCAATAATTGGTTATTTTGCTGAAAAAAATGTTTTTAATGTCGAAAAACAGCAAACAGGAATGAATGTTTCTAATAATAGTAATAATTCGGAAGTAAAAGATATTGATGAGAAAATTATAGATGTCGAAGAAGAAAAGACGCCCAAAGAAAAAAAAGAACCAGCAAATCTTGATAAAACAGAATCTATTGATCTTGATGCTATAAATGAAGAAGTAAAGAAACAAGAGGATGGCAAAAAGGAAGAAGATAGTGAGCAAGAAGCAGATGATGTTTGGAATTTTTAAATAAATAAAGGCTACCTTTCGTTTGACAGAAAGGTGTTTTTATTTGAGCGAAAATGTGATATAATTTATTTGTTCAAATGGAGGTAATTATGACAGTTGATACCGTAATGATGTTTTTATTAAAAGTTATAGATGTAATGATAATATGGCTTGTGCTATATTATGTTTTGAAAAATTTACGTAAAAATGTTCGCATGTTACTACTTTTTAAAGGAATCTTATTTATTGTCGTTTTAAAACTAATTGGTGATTTATTAAATCTAGTAACGACTTCATATTTAATTGATTATGTTATTATGTGGGGGCCGTTAGCATTAATTATAATCTTCCAGCCCGAAATAAGAAATATGTTAGAGCAAATTGGACGTAGTCAATTTTTAGGACGCCATAAAAGTTTGACGGTTGATGAACGTGAAAATTTAGTATATGAAATTTCGCAAGCAGTTTCTAATTTGAAGAAAAATGCTACGGGAGCGTTAATTGTTATTGAGCGTGATGTTTCATTGGCAGAATATATTAATCGTTCTAAAAAAATATATGCTGATATTTCTAGCGAATTGCTTGTTTCTATTTTTTATCCAGAAAGTCCGCTTCATGATGGGGGCGTGATTGTGCAAGGTGATAAAATAATTTCAGCGGGAGCTGTTTTTCCAACAAGTAATAACTTGCGCATTAGTAAAAGATTAGGAACAAGACATCGTGCTGCATTAGGAATTGCAGAAGAAACAGATTGTATTTCAATTATTGTTTCTGAAGAAACAGGACGTGTTTCAATTGCTGTTGATTCTGAATTGCGTTACAATTTAACGATTGATGATTTAAAGAAAACTTTATTGGAAGAGTTGCATCCGAAAAAATTTGTTAATTTAGCAGATGATGAAGATGAAGAAGATGGTGAAAAAAATGAAATCGATTTTTAAATTTTTTGAAAATGTGATTATTATGCCTATCGCACAATTAATTTTAAAAACTAGTGGTCGTGCGATACGTTTTAGTCGTGCTTTAGAAAAGTGGTTGACACAAAAAACAACGTTATTATTTTTGTCGCTACTTTTAGCGATTGGTGTTTTTGTCATGATTGATCAAAAATTATTAGTGTTTACCGAAAGTTCGGCTGAGGTAATTAGTGATTTAGCGGTAGATGTTGTTTATAATGAAGAAGCGTATGTGGTAGAAGGAATTCCGGAAAAGGTTGATTTAACATTAATTGGCAAAAGATCGGATTTGATTTTTGCCAAACAAGCATCTAATCATGAAGTGACGGTTGATTTGACAGGTCTTTCACCGGGAACGCATCGTGTTAGTATTGAATATAAACAGGCTTTGCCCGGGATAACGCACAGTGTAAATCCTTCGATTGCAACGGCGGTAATTTATCCAAAATTGTCAGAAATAAAGAGTTTATCGGTGGATATTTTGAATGAAGATGCTTTGTCTGAAAAATTAGTTATTAGTAATTTAGAAGTTTCCACTGATACGGTAATTGTGAAGGGTGCCGAAAAAGATTTGGAAAGAGTTGCGGTGGTGAAGGCGCTGGTTGATTTGGATAATTTAACTAGTGATGATGTTGGTGAAGTTGTTTTACAAAATGTTCCGATAATTGCTTATGATAGCAGTGGTCAAATAGTTGAGGTAGAAACAGAACCAAATCGTGTTGAAGCTAAAATGCGGGTCGAGTCACCTAGTAAAGAAGTACCAATTAGAGTACGTCCAGTTGGTGAAGTAGAATTTGGTTATGCAATTGCGAGCATTGAATTAAGCGAAAATTATGTTGAATTATATGGTAGTGAAGATGTTTTAGATAATATCAATTATTTAGAAGCAGAAGTGGATGTTGATGGATTAGATGAAGATCGCGAGTTCCGGGTTGATTTGCGTACGCCAGTTGGTATAAGAACTATGAGTATTAGTGATGTTCGGGTAAATATAACGCTTGGTGAAGCAGTTGAACGCGAATTAGAAGGTGTTAATATTGAATATCGTAATTTGGAATCGGGATATTCAGTACAAGGATTAACTGAACGTGATGTGCGCGTGGTGGTTGGTTTACAAGGTGTTGCCGAAGTAGTGGAAAATATTGATGAAGAAGATGTTCGCACATATTTAGATTTATCGGGACTTGATGTTGGAGAGCACGAAGTAGATGTCCAGGTTGAAGGCGCTGATGAACGAGTTAAATATGTTGCAAAAACACGAAGAGTGAGCATTAAAATAGTTGAAGAATAAAACCTTTTCGAAGGTTTTATTTTTTTGTAAAAATATAAAATTAACAAATTAGCACTTTCCTATTGACATTGCTAAAAGGGTGGTGTTATAATGTGTTTGACGCTCGGGATAGCTAAGTGCTAATGAGGTGAAATTATATGTTAACAGATCGACAAAGAGAAATTTTTAAGTTAATTGTTGAAGAATATATTTCCACTGCTAAGGCCGTTGGGTCTGGTGGAGTATGTCAAAAAATTAATTGTTCAAGTGCCACGGTTCGTAATGAAATGGCAGCTTTAGAAAAAAAAGGTTTAATTGAAAAAACCCATATTTCATCTGGTCGCATCCCGAGCGAAAAAGGATATCGTTATTATGTTGATAATTTAATGGAACCGCGAGCGTTATCTGGTGAAGATATGTTAAAATTACAAACCATTTTTCACAACAAGTCATTAGCATTAAGTGATGTGGTAACACAAAGCATGGAAATTATTAGTGATTTAACAAATTATACCGCACTTGTTTTAGGAACATCATCAGGTGATAATTTGATTGCAAAGGTTGAAGTAGTACCAACTAATGAACAACAATTAATAGCGCTCTTAATAACGGATAAAGGTCATGTCGAGCATAAAAATATTAAATTAAGCGAAAATATTAGTTTGACAGAAATAAAGAAAACTGTTGATATTATTAATCGTTTAATTGTTGGGACACCGATTAATGAAGTAAGTGAAATTTTGGAATATAAAATTAAACCAGTTATTGAAAAGCAAATTAAACAACATGAAATTCTTTATAATGCTTTTTATGAAGCTTTTCGTGATGTTGCCACGCAAAATGAGGTAAAAATTAAAGGAACAAGTAAATTTATTCAACAACCGGAGTTTGATGAT
>PXDA01000029.1 GCA_003566505.1 Mollicutes bacterium | reverse complement strand
GACTGACGGAAATTCAAAAAGTTGAGTAGACAAAAGATTTTTCATATGATATTATGGTAAAGTTATTACAAGTGGGAGCGGATAATAGAAGCATTATTACCACAAACAAAGTATAGGAGGTGTTTTTGTGGCAAAAAAAGTAACCAAAAAAATTAAAATTCAAATTCCAGCCGGACAGGCCACCCCAGCCCCACCCGTTGGAACCATTTTAGGACCAGTGGGGATTAATTTACAAGAATTTTGTTCACAGTTTAACGAAAAAACAAAGGATAAAATGGGTGATATTCTACCTGTTGAAATTACGATATATGAAGATCGCAGTTTTGATATGATAGTAAAAACACCCCCAACAGCATTTTTGATAAAAAAATATGCTAAAATAAAAACGGCATCATCAAAAGGTGCCAATGAAGTAGTTGCAACTATTAGTAAAGATGATATAAAAGCAATTGCGGAAACTAAAATGCCAGATTTAAATGCTTATGATTTAGAAGCAGCAATTCGAATTGTAACTGGAACGGCTAGTAATATGGGTATTGCTATTAAAGGTATTACTGATGTTGAAATGGCTGAGCAAGCCGAGCAAGCTCGTTTAGAAGAAATTGAAATGGCTAAAAGAGAAGCTGAACTAGAAAAAATGGAAAGTGAATTAGCTGAAGAAGTAGAACCAGAAGTATTAACAGAAAAAGATTCTGAAGAAGAAGAAACTGAAGAAGAAAGTGACACTGAAGAGGCACAAACAGAAGAAGAAGAAGAAAAATCAGAATAATAACATATAGGTAATACACCTATGTGGGAGGATAATCCGCAGACCACATAAGGAGGGAAAAATGAAAACAAAAAGATATCAAGAAAAAGCAAAATTAATTGATAAAGCAAAAATTTATACACTTGAAGAGGCGGTAAAGTTGGTAAAAGAAACTGCTAGTGCTAAGTTTGATGAAACAGTAGACTTAGTTATGCATTTAAATATTGATCCTAAGCAAGCTGATCAACAATTACGTGGCGCTATCGTCCTGCCCCACGGTACGGGAAAAGTAAAAAAGATTTTAGTGATAGCTAAAGGAGAGGCAGCCGAAAGTGCAAAAAAAGCGGGCGCTGATTATGTTGGTGACGAAGAGATGCTTACCAAAATTGAAAAAGAAAATTGGTTTGATTTTGATGTTATGATAGCCACACCAGATATGATGCCTGCAATTGGCAAAATAGGTAAAGTTTTAGGACCGAAAGGTTTAATGCCGAATCCAAAAACAGGAACAGTAACTGATGATGTTGCGCGGGCGGTAGAAGAAATAAAAAAAGGTCAAGTAGTTTATCGCAGTGATAAGTATGGTAATGTTCATGTTCAAGTTGGTAAGGTGTCATTTACTGAAAAACAATTGTTAGAAAACATTCAATTTTTTGGTGAATATATTATGAAGCAAAGACCAACTAGTATTAAGGGAAGATTCCTTAAAAATGTTGTTATTTCAACAACCATGGGACCGGGCATTAAGTTTTTGCAAAATTCTTTTGACAAATAAAATTAAGTTATGTTATAATGATTAAAGCAAGTGCCAAAGACAGTAGGGGCGAAAGCTTAATAATCCTACCGAGGACTTTATAAAAAGACCTCGCCGTTATGGTTACTCATGACGGTTTTTACTTGTCGAAAACGAGGAGGTGTAGTAATGGCTAGTGAAAAAATAATTGCTCGAAAAAAAGCACAGGTTAAAGAAATAGTACAAAATTTTTCCAATGCGGAATCAGTTGTTTTATTTGAATATCGTAGCATAACTGTTGGTGATATGACAAACTTACGTCGGACATTACGCGAAAATAATGCTGATATGAAAGTTTATAAAAACAACTTATTAAGACGAGCATTTAACGAATTAAATTATGATTTTGAAGAGCATTTATTTGGTCCCAAAGCAGTAGCATTTGGTGATGATGCCGTTTTACCGGTAAAAAAATTAGCAGAATTTAGGAAGAAAAACGAAAATCTAATAATTAAAGCAGGAATAGTGGAAGGTAAATATGTTTCAGCTGATGTCTTAAACGAATTGGCTAGTTTACCATCACGAGAAGGCTTAATTACTATGTTTGCAAGTGGCTTAATAAGTCACATTCGTGATTTTGCAATTTGTATTGATCTACATAAACAAAATTTGGAAAATAATTAGGAGGGAAAAGAAATGGCAAAAGTAAAAAAAGAAGAAATTATTGAAGCAATTAAAGAAATGACAATCCTAGAGTTAAAAGAATTAGTTGATTTAATCAAAGAAGAATTTGGTGTTGATCCAACTGCAGTTGCAGCAGCACCAGCAGCAGCAGAGGAAAAAGAAGAAGGACCAACAACTGCAACAATTGAATTAAAAGATGCTGGTTCAAGTAAATTAGCTGTTATTAAATTAGTAAGAGAAGTTACTGGATTAGGATTAAAAGAAGCAAAAGATATTGCTGACAATGGTGGCGTTGTTAAAGAAAATGTGCCAAGTGAAGAAGCCGAAGAACTTAAAGGTAAGTTTGAAGAAGCTGGCGCAACGGTTGAATTAAAATAGTTAAAATTGAAATTTTAAGCCGATACTTAATTTAAGTATTGGCTTTCTGTGTTTAAAAAAGGAATAACATTAGCAAATTTTACTTGTCCAAACGCTAGTGTTTTTCTCCTTTGTGACAAATTGAAATAATTTCGTCAAGAAGAATTGACAATTTAACATATAATTGCTATAATTATAAATTGTAGTATTTTACTATTTTTTTTGGCTTATTTTAAAAAAATTATATTATTTAGGGGTGAAAAATTTGGCGTATACAGTAAGAAATTATGGTGACCATCGGCAAAGAAGATGTTATGCAAAAACAGCAAATGCATTAGAATTATCTAATTTGTTAGCAATTCAAAAAGATTCATATGATTGGTTTATTGAAAAAGGTATGCGGGAAGTGTTTTCGGATATTTTTCCAGTGGAAAGTTTTACACAAGATTTAGTTTTGGAATATCTTGATTATCAGTTAGAAGAACCAAAATATTCTATTAAAGATTGTCGCGAAAAATATGCAACATATGCTTATCCGTTAAAAGTGCAAGTTCGTTTACGAAACAAAGAAAGTGGCGAAGTTAAAGAACAAGAAATTTTTATGGGTGATATGCCCAAAATGACCGAAAAGGGTTCTTTTATTATTAATGGTGTGGAACGAGTAATTGTTTCGCAATTAGTGCGCTCACCAAGTATTTATTTTTTAGAAGACCATGATAAAAGTGGTCGGCACATCATTAATGGTCAAGTAATACCAGCACGAGGAACATGGCTTGAATTTGAAATGGATGTTAAAAATGTTGTTTATGTTCGGATTGATCGAACTCGAAAAGTACCAATAACAACTTTATTAAGAGCTTTAGGACTTTCTAATGATGAAGATATTATTTCTTTATTTGGCGAAAACGAATATATTTTAAAAACTTTAGCAAAAGACGATAATAAAAATACATCAGAGGCTTTAATTGATATTCATGCTAAATTACGTCCGGGAGAACCTTCAACTATTGATAGTGCTAAAAATCAAATTGTCAGTAAGTTTTTTGATGAATTTAGAAATGATTTAGCAAAAGTTGGTCGTTATAAATTTAACAAAAAGCTTTTTGCAGCCGAGCGTTTATTAGATCAAGTTTTAGCAGAAAGCATTAAAATAAATAAAAAAGTTGTATTAAAAAAGGGAACCAAAATAACCAAAGAAAATTTACCGCTTGTCAAAGAAGCACTTCAAGCGGGTTTTGGTATACAAAAAATAGCAATTAACGAAGATTTAGATACACACGATAAAGTACAAATCGTACATGTTTATGATAAGCAAGAAAAAAACAAAATTGCTGTTATTGGCAATGATCAAAATATTGATATTCGGCGCATAACGATTCCTGATATTGTTGCTTCGGTTTCTTATTTTCTTAATTTGCATGAAAAAATTGGTAATTATGATGAAATCGACCATTTATCGAATCGTCGGGTTCGGCAAGTAGGCGAATTATTACAAAATCAATTTCGCATTGGTGTTAGTCGAATAGAGCGTGTTATTCGTGACCGAATGGCAACACAAGATTTGGCTGATATAACACCAAAAAAATTAATAAATATTCGTCCTTTAACAGCTGCTATGAAAGAATTTTTTGGTAGTAGTCAACTCTCACAATTCATGGATCAAGCTAATCCGATGGCGGAACTTGCTCATAAAAGACGTCTTTCATGTTTAGGACCAGGTGGTCTTTCAAGAGATCGCGCCGGTCTTGATGTCCGTGATGTTAACTCATCACATTATGGGCGTTTATGTCCAGTGGAAACACCAGAAGGCAATAATATTGGACTAATTTCCCATTTAGCTAGTTTTGGCTTGATTAATGAATATGGATTCATTATGACACCATATCGGCGGGTTGAAAAGCAAAAATTAACTGATGAAATAGTATATATGACTGCTGATGAAGAAACTGAGTTTTATATTTCACAAGCATCGACGGCGGTTGATAAAAATGGTAAATTAATGGGCGATCGTGTTACAGCACGTCATCGTGGTGAAAATATTATGATTGATGTTGCGCAAGTTGATTTTCTTGATGTTTCACCACAACAAATTATTTCTATAACCACAAGTGGTATTCCATTTTTAGAACACGATGATGGTAAAAGATTGTTAATGGGTGCTAATATGCAAAAACAAGCCGTGCCACTTTTGAAAAGTGAAGCGCCTTTGGTTGGTACTGGTATTGAAGCTATCGCAGCGGCTGATTCTGGTGCTTTGGTAAGTGCGCAAAATGCGGGGACTGTGCAGTATATTGATGCTAATAAAATTATTATAAAAACTAAAAATGGTGAAGATGTTTATCAGTTAGAAACTTTTGAAAAAAGTAATGATGGTACGTGTTATCATCAAGTTCCGCTTGTTAAAAAAGGCCAGAAAGTTAAAAAAGGTATGATAATAGCTGATGGGCCGAGTACCGAAAAAGGGGAAATGGCATTGGGCAAAAATCTTTTGGTTGCTTTTATGAATTATGATGGGTACAATTATGAAGATGCCGTTATTTTGAATGAAAGATTAGCAAAAGATGATGCTTTAACTTCGATTCATATTTCTGATCAACAAATTGAATCACGAGAAACTAAATTAGGACCGGAAGAGTTTACACGTGATATTCCAAATGTAAGTGAAGATGCACGAAAAAATCTT
>PXDA01000016.1 GCA_003566505.1 Mollicutes bacterium | reverse complement strand
TTCAACAATTAAAAAAATTTGCATATCAAAAAAACTTTTTTCTTCTTCTTCGAAAAAGGTTAAAATTTCATCAGTTACTGATTTAGCTACCACTAAATCGGTCTCCAAATAAACCTCAATTTTAAAATTAATGATCCGTCCCGAAAGCGAAACATTAGCATTTTTAATATATTCTTCTTCTTCTAATATACTAGCTGCCTCATTAAAACGCTCTTCACTAACATCAAATTGTTCAATACCATCTAACCGATTACCGTAAAGACTAACACCACGGTCTGGAATTAGTGCCAAGATCCCCCATATAATAACCGAAATAAAAGCAACTAAAACTGCTGATATTGCTAATAAAAATTTATATTTAATTAAAAATTTTTTCAAAAAAATTTCACCTCTTCTGTTCCCACATTATACTATAAACACGCATAATATGCAATATTATGACAACCTAGAAAGAAGCAATTTTTGCGCTTTTTGCGGATTAACTTTTCCTTTCGTTTTTTGCATAATTTGCCCCATAAAATATTTTAACATACGATCATTACCTTTTTTATAAGCAGCAACTTGTTCTTGATTAACCGCTAAAATTTCATCAATTATTTCTAATATTTCGGCTTCATCATCAACATTACTATCTTTAATCTGCGCAATGTTTTCATCTAAACTTCCTTTTCCTTCTAATAAAGCAATTAAAACTTCTTGCACTTGTTGGTCATTTAATTCACCAGCAACTTTATAATTAATTAATGCCTTATAATCATCTGCCCCTAACCGTGTCTCTGACAAACACAAATTATGCTTATTTAAATACTTTAAAACACCTGAAATCAAATATTTTGCTGCCACTAAAGCTGTTTTCTCTTCATATATTTCTTCAAAAAAGAGAACCAAATCTTTTGATGATAACAATGCTTTAATTGTTGGTTCATTTATACCAACTTCACGATATTTTTGCCTTAATTGATCAGGTAATTGCGGCATGATGTTTTGTATTTTAGCAATTTTATCATCACTTATTTCAATTAACGCTAAATCAGGTTCGGGAAAATACCGATAATCATTTTGGGCTTCTTTCTCACGCAACAATTCAGTCGCTTTTTTATTTTCAACGTAACGTCTTGTTTGCGGTTTTACAATCCCACCTGAAGTTAAAATATCAATTTGACGATTAATTTCATAATCTATTGCCACCCCAACATATGAAATGGAACCAACATTTTTTATTTCCACTTTTTCACCTAATTTTTTTGTTTTGCTAACCGAAACATTCGCCTCACAACGCATACTACCTTCTTCCATTTTAACATCACTAACATCTAAATAACGTAAAATTTCGCGCACTTTGGTCAAATATGCCATTGCCTCTTGCGCATTTTTTATGACTGGTTTTGTTACAATTTCAATTAAAGGAATACCAGCCCGATTATAATCAAGATATGTTTTTTCTTCTTCGTGAATACTTTTACATGTATCCTCTTCGATATGAATACGCTCAATAGCAATCTTTTTTTCACCTTCATCAGTTTCAATCATAACATAACCATCATAACCAATAGGTGTTGTATATTGCGTTATTTGATAGCCCTTTGGTAAATCTAAATAAAAATAACTTTTACGATCAAAATGCATTTTTTGATTTATTTTACAATTAAAGGCTAATGCTGCTTTAAGCGCCAATTCAACCGCTTGATAATTCAATTTGGGCAGGGTTCCGGGAAGAGCAACATCAATAAAACTAACATTAATATTTGGTTTATCCGAAAACTCATTTGGAGCAGGCGAAAACATTTTTCCCGCCGTTTTTAATTCCACATGAATTTCCATACCAATCGTTGGTTTATACACTTTCATCACCTCTTACATTTTTTTCTAATTCAAGTGCGAAAGCATAAATTGTTTTTTCATCATAATAACGCCCCGCAATTTGAAGACCAATTGGATTATTATCAACTTTATCAACCGGCATAACCAATGATGGATGCCCAGACATACTAAAAGGAATCGCCAATAAATCTTGTAAAAAGATTTCATTTGGATTACGATCTTTACCTAAAATTAAAGAAGTTGAAACCGTCGCTGGTGTCACAATTAAATCATACTGCTGAAATGCTAATCTAATTTCATCACTTAATTCTCGGCGCACTTGCAAAGCTTTTTTATAATAAACATCAACATTTTCGCTACTCAACAAATAAGTTCCAACCATAATGCGTCTTTTTACTTCCGTACCAAAACCAATTGTTCTCGTTTTCGTAACATAATCATCATAATTATCATATTGACTTGCTTGATAACCATATTTTATACCATCAAAACGTGCTAAATTGCTACTCGCTTCTGCCAAAGCAATAACCTGATATAACGGAATAGCATATTTCATATAAGGCAGTTCCACAAAATCAACTTGATGTCCAGCTGCTTTTATTTTATCCAAACACGCCAAAAAGACCGAAACAACATCGGCGTTAATCACTTTTGTTAAACAAAAATTCGGAACAGCAATGCGATATTTTTTTCCATTTTCAATATCACTAACCACAAACGGTTTTTCACTGGCAGTTGTTGTATCATTTTGGCATTCGCCATTAATAGCCGCAAATAAATGAGCGTTTTCAATCACTCTGCGACTCAATGGTCCGATTTGATCTAAACTAGAACCAAAAGCTATTAAACCATAACGAGAAACGCGACCATAAGTTGGATTTAAACCAACCAAACCGCAAAAGGCGGCGGGCTCGCGAATACTACCACCGGTATCACTACCAAGCGCAAGTGGTACTAAACCACCTGCAACTGCAGCCGCGCTACCACTACTACTACCACCTGGTGACATTGCTTTATTAAGTGGATTTTTTGTTGGTCCAAAATAACTAGTTTCACCAGTACCGCCCATTGCAAATTCATCCATATTAGTTTTACCAACAATAATCATATTTTTTTCTTTCAACTTTTCAATTACTTTAGCATCAAAAGGCGAAACATAATCAGCCAATACTTTTGAAGCACAAGTTGTTGCCAGTCCTTTTGTCACAATATTATCTTTAATCGCAATCGGAATGCCAAACAAAATATTATCAACTTTTTTGTTCTCTAAAGCCCGTGCCTGCGCTCTTGCTCCTTCAAAATCTAAATTAATAAAAGCATTCAAATCAGATGCCGCAATTCTTTGCGCACACTCTTCCACCAAATCAATTGGCTTTATTTTTCCTTCTTTTAATAATTCATGAATTTTTATAAGTTCTAAATCTAATAAATTAGTCATTTTTCCACCTTCTAAACACATGATAACCATTTTCAACCTTCGCAAATATTTTATTTACTTTATCAGTATGTATACCTTCATAAAAACGATTAGTATTTTGATTTGGCACAATTAAAATATCTTTATCCACTTCCGCATCCAAAATTTTGTTAACACTTTCCATAATTGCAGTAAACTCTTCATAATACTTATCAATATTATCTTCAATATCAATTTTACACAATTTAGAAACATAACGTACTTTATCTTTTTTTACTTGCACTTTTTTCATCTCCTTAAAATATTAATTTGCACTTCGCGAAAATCTTTTTCTTTTGTTATTAAAGCCTCACGACCGAAACTACTTTCAATTATAACATCTATGGCACATTGAAAATTATTTTTTTTTACTAATTCAGCAATTAATTCAGAAAAATATAGCACCCTTTCTTTCGGAAAATAAACACCTTTTATTTCAATTGATAAATGATGGGGCTGGTGGTTAAAATATAGACCCTTATTTGTTATCCGATCAATGTCCGTATATTTAGATTGCAACGCTAATACTTCCTGATAAAAATTATAATTATCTAAATCTTTATTTAAAATTGTTTGTGATTGCAAATCATAATATTGATGTGCCAATTCTTGCAACGCACTATCACCATTAAAAACATCAACTACGTGCGAAAAATTACCTGGAAAGCGTGATTGTGGTGATGGGAGTTCAAAAAAACCAATTACGATTCGTTTATCTTTTAATTCACTAAACTCAGCAAATAAATAATCAAGTAAATTTTGTTTAACAGTTGTTAAATAATCATCATCAATTGTTACTTTTTGATGTCGTTGCGAACCAACATCTACCTGATAAACTTGATAGGGGTTAACAACGACCGCTAACGAAATTCCCTTTAAATCACCATTCCCCGCTAAAAAATTATACTCTTTAAGACTAACAATAAAATTAGTTGCAAAACTTTCCTCGCCAACTTGCATTTTTTCCGAATCATTTAAATAATCATCCGACAACAATGTTGCTAAATGTTCATTATCAAGAAACTGCCCCCCCTGCAGATACGAATTATTACTTACAAAATAATTATTCGATAATTGCATTAATTTTTTTTCCACTTCCCGCTCCTGATAATTATTTAAATAATTATGAACAACCAAATTATCTGCTACTGCAGGCTGATAAGGTTCTGCAATGCGGTATAATGTTTGATCATAAACAACCTCTTTAAACGAAATTGTTTCTTCTTGCATACAAGCTGTAATAAACAAAAGTAGCAAAAAACCTATTATTTTCACATTAACATCACCTTATTTTATTATAACATTTAATGAAAAAAGAAAACAAGCAACAATTATTAAACAGCAGTTTTCTTCGTCTTTTGACTATAAATACAACCACAATATTTTTGCCGATAAATATCATGCTTTCGGGTTTGCATAAAAGCATAGTCAATATTTTCTTTTTTAACATTTAAAACTTGATATTTACTATCTAACTTAGCACCAATCTGATCAATTTTGTCTTTATTCTTATACGGACTACTCACTAAAGTCGTTGCAAAAAAATCATAATCGTCCAAATAATCAAGCATTTTAATCAACCGCAATTCATAACAAATAAAACAACGCCTTCCCCCTTCTTTTTCGGCCACAAAATTTTTCACCTTTTCTAAAAATACCTCATTATCATAATTTTCCACAATTAAAGTTAAATCATAAATATCAGCTATTTTTTTAACTGCTTGTAATCTTTTTTGATACTCTTTTTGATCCATTATATTAGGATTATAAAAAAACAAAGTAACATCATATTTTTTTAATCCATCTAATAGCACTAACAAACAAGGAGCACAACAAACATGTAACAACATTTTTTTCATTGTCTTTCCTCTCCTTTGTTTTTAAATTGCAATACAATTGGCGTACCACTAAAATCAAAATTTTCCCTAATTTTATTTTCTAAATAACGA
>PXDA01000026.1 GCA_003566505.1 Mollicutes bacterium | reverse complement strand
GGTATTAGCAATCGTTTCCAACTGTTATCCCCAACTTAAAGGTAGGTTACCCACGTGTTACTCACCCGTTCGCCACTAGATAGAAAATCCAAATCATAAATAATGCAAGCATTATTTAATCAATGGGCTATCTCGTTCGACTTGCATGTCTTAGGCATGCCGCCAGCGTTCATCCTGAGCCAGGATCAAACTCTCCACAAGAAAAAAAACATTTACTTGTTTAAGTTTGCCTAGCAAAATTGAATTAACGTTTTGCTCAGTTTTCAAAGATCATTCTTGCCTTCAAGCATTGTTAATATAACAAAATCATCGAAGCAAGTCAATATTTTTTCCAACAAAAAATCATTTTTTTTAAAAACTGATTTTTGCGGAATACTCCCAATATACCAAAAAGCAACTAATAATGTCAACTAAAATCAATAAAAGTTTCTTCATTATACTGTTTAGTTGACATCAAATAATAGATTTAAAATCTTTAGTATTTTTCCGAAGCAAGTTAAATATATCAAACCTCCGGGGATAAGTCAAGTGTTTTTGCGATTCTTTTGTAATTTTTTGTACAATTTATAATATTGTTCTACTTGTTCCTTGCTAATTAAGGAACTTTTGCGATCAAAAAGTTGATTTAATTCCGTTAATCCTTTGTGAATACTAGCATCCAATCTTTGATCATAATTTAATTTATTACGATGATATGCATATTCCATTTCATCAAGTATCTTTCGTTCGCCACTGGGAAAAACACGCAAATCCAAATCATAATCAATATATTTAATGGTATTTTCTTCAATAATAAACGGTGTCGCGATATTACAATAATAATATAAACCATCCTTTTTTAGTTGCGCAATAATGTTATACCATTTATTAACAAAAAAATACAAAATTGCCGGTTCCCGTGTGCGCCACACACTTCCCTTAGCTTCTTGTACTTTTGTTTTATTATTACCACATACTAAATAATCATCGCCTTTATCCAAAACAACTGCTTCATCCCAGGCACGATGAATTGATCCGTCATGCTTATAACTATGAATAGCCAATCGTTGGCCGATTTTTATTTCCTCCAACTTATCCCTCAGTTCAATTTATTTAATAATACTTCCAAAGCTTTTTGCAATTGTACATCAAGATTACGATCTTGCGTTAATAAAAATTCAGGATCTTGTTCTATTTCATAATCTGGTTCAATACCCTCGCCATCAATCCAATTGCCATCAGGTGTTAACCAAATACGAGCGGTATAACGAAGGGCGTCATCATTATCTAAATCCACCATTTCCTGTACCGTTCCTTTGCCATATGTTTGTGTGCCAACAAAAGTAGCCCCATATGCTTCTTGTAATGCAGCAATTAAAATCTCCGATGCTGAAGCTGAATAACTATTCCCCAAGACAACAATGGGATAATCTTTTGTTTCGCTACCACGCGAATAAAAAAGTTTTTCTTCATCATTTTCTTCGGTGCGATATATAACATGCGAGCTATCTAAAAAAGCAGAAATAATACGCTCAGCAGTTGATAAATAGCCACCAGTATTATAACGCAAATTAATTACTAAACCATCGACCTCTTCTTCTAGAACTTGTAACTGATCACGAAATTGTTGAAAAGTATTAAGTGCAAAAATAGAAATCGTTAAATAGCCAACCTTATAATCATCTTTGGTTATTATTTCACTTTCCACTGATGGCAACACAACCGTTTGCACATCAACTTCTAAGGTTACTTCTTCGCCATTACGAAGAAAAACCATAGTTACCGTATCAACATCAGAATCACGAATATATTCTACTAGAAATTGGGTATCTTTGTCAGTTAAATCTTCATCTTCAATACCAACAATAATATCACCAATCGCCACCCCAGCACGCTCAGCGGGACTATCAGCAAAAACATCGGTTATTTCAATTTCATCATCATCATTATCATATAAACTAATACCAATCCCGCGATACTGACCTTGCACTCGTTGTTGAAATTGATAGTTTTCATACTCATCAATATAAGATGTGTATTCATCTTCAAATGCTTCTAGTAACCCTTCCATAGCACCTTTGATTAAAATATCTTTTTCCACTTCCACATAATGACCTTCTGTAATACGATTATATAATTCAATAAACTCGTGTAATTCCTCTGGATATTCATAAGTCGTTTGTGTTTTTTCCGGTTTTTCAATATCCATGGTCGAAAAAATATAAGCAGAAAAAATGCTAATAACCGCTGTTACTATTAGCAAAAAGAATACTAAAATTATTTCCTGTATTTGACGCTTTGTTAGTGGTTGCGATAATATTTTTTTCATTTTTCCCTCCTAACTTTCAAAATATGAAAATATTTCGGTAGGCGTCGTTAAAAACTCTTTAATTTCGCCATTTTCTACTAAAACTACCGTATTACCCGTAAATTGCAAATTTTCTTTATCATCATTAGCGGTATCGCCACGATAAGTTTCATTAAAAAAACTATTTAAATTGGCGCGATAATAACGATATTCCATTTCATTTTGTTCCAGTAAGTTACGATACATATCAAAAATAGGTCCTTTATCCTTATAAACAAAAACAAAATAACGCTCTTCCGGCATGTTTGTTAAACTACCAATTAAAATTTCTTCATATTGAACACGATTGTCACCACTAAGTGGTGGTACTGTTACGTAGTATGGCTGGTTAATACGAATAAAAGTAATTAGAAAGAAAAGACCCAGTACTAAAAAGACACCCACGCCTACCAAAACAAAATTTCTTGTTTCTTCACTCATTTGTTGTAAATATTTTTTCATTTTATCACCTATTCTAAATTATAACATAAAAAATTCTGAAAATACAAATTTATTTTAAGCAAAAAAAAATATCATTATTAATTAATGATATTCTTATTTATTAACGGAAAAGTTGCGATATTATCGGCAGGGCGATTACAAATAACGCTAGAAAAATAAAAATAAAAGCAATAAAAACAATTACACTACGATCATCATCTAACTCTTCTTCTTCTTCTGGTTTCTTTTCTTTTGCTTGTTTTAAATCTTGCGTTAAATCATAGGTTTCATCTAGCATTTCTTCTTTGCTAAGTTTTGTTGCATTATTTGATGCACGAGCTACTTCGGCTTGTGTTTTTTCGGAATCATCCGACGCAACTGTTTGTTGCGAAGTATCAACTTGTTCTTCGGAAGTAAAATCTTCTTCATCAAGAAGAATCTCTTCGGCTTCATTTTCTGGAGCCACTTCTTTTTTTGGTTTTTTTTCTTCTAATTCAAAATCCAGAATTTCTTCTTCTTTCATTTTCCTACCCCTCTTATAATAAACTTATTATAGCAAATTATTTTAACAAAATAAAGTTAAATAACATTTAAAACAATATAAGCAATTAAAGCTACCATTGCTAAAAACAAAAATACTAATAAAATTGTTATCGTTTTTGATCCTTGTGCTACCGCTTCATTTAAATCTTCAAAATCTTGATTTTTGAAATTTAAACTGTTGGTATAAAAAGAATCTTTAGTCATTTGCTTTTTGCTATTATCCTGAACTCTTTCACTTATTTCTTTGGTTGTTTCATCCTTTTCTTCATCAGCACTATCATCATGTAATTCATCTAATAATTTTTCACTTAACTCTTTATTATTTAAATCTTCTAATACTTTTGTACTAGTAATCGTATGAATTAATTCTTTTAATTTTTCCGAGTCCTCTTTTTCCTTTTTCTTAGTTTCTTCTTTTTTAATTGTATTGTAATAAGAACTATCTAAACTACGCTTTCGCTCATCTTCATCACTGCGATTTTTTTTCGCTTCATCAAGAAATTTTTTCACATCATATTCACCGGTTTGTGTTTCTTCTGCTTTTTCTTCTTTTTCCGTTTGCTCTTCCTCGGTTGTTTGCTTAGTTGATTTAACTTGCCGATTTAACATTTCACGAATCTTAGCAATATCAACCTCATTAGTTTTTTCAATGCGCGAAATATCTTCAATATTAGTATATTCAGCATCTTCATATAATCTATCATATATTTCTTTATTGCGTTCACTTCGTTTTTTTGTTGCTGTATTATTTTTTTTATGATAACGTTCTAAGCGACTAACCATACAATCACCTCATTATACTAATATGATAACATAATTATCTTGTTTTTAAAATAATAGACTTGATTTTCATGGTGCTTTTTCTTTATACTGTAAATAAGGAGGATTTTATGAAAAAAGTAAAAATTATCGAAGAGCAATGTATTTTTTGTGGTCAATGCGAAGCAATTGCTCCAGAAGTCTTTAAAATAGGTGAAAAAGCGGAAGTATTATTAGAAGAAATACCACCAGAACATGAAGAAAGTGTGCAAGAAGCTATTGATGCGTGTCCTACCGATGCAATTGTTTGGACTGAAGAAACAACATCTTAATTGATGTTGTTTTTCGTTAAATTATGTAATTTTTTTACTTCTTTCGGAGTCAGGGCACGATAATGTCCCGAAGGAAGATTGTCGGTTGTTAAAAAGGCGATTGCTTCTCTTTTTAATTTTAAAACTTTTTTACCAATTGCATTCATCATTTTTTTTATTTGTTGATTTTTTCCTTCATGAATAATTAGACTAAAGACAGTTGTATCGGTTTTTTTATCATATTTTACTTTCTTGATTTTGGCTGGTTTAGTTAAATACTCGTCAATTATAACACCGTGATGTAATTTTTTTTGATCTTCGTTAGTGAGTTTGCCAGTTATTTTAACTACATAATGTTTTTCAATTTTAGTAGCTGGGTGCATGATTAAATTAGCTAACTCGCCATCATTAGTAATTAAAAGCAACCCCGTAGTATCATAATCTAATCTTCCAACAGGATATAATCTTTTTTCACTAGCAATTAACTCGGTAACCGTTTTACGTCCTTTTTCATCAGAAACACTCGTAATCACACCCCGTGGTTTGTTAAGCAAATAATATTCTTTTTCTTCAAAAGATAATAATTGACCTTCAATCATAATATCAGCATCTTTTTTTACTAACGCCGGCAATTGCGTTATTTTCTTACCATCAGCGGTAACTTTACCTGCTTTGATTAGTTCTTCTGCTTTTCTTCTTGAACAATAGCCACTTTGTGCTATTACTTTTGCTAAACGCTCCATATCATCAACCTCGCTTCAATTAACATTATAACATTATCAGGAAAAGAAAAAAACTTTTTTTATTTACTTTAAATGTGCTTAATGCTATAATTTGCTTGTAGGTGATAAAATGATTCTTATTAGTTTAACTATTTTTATAGCGCGTATTTTAGATGTTTCGTTGGGAACCATTCGCACCATTTTATTAGTTAAAGGTCGAAAAGGTGCTGCTAGTGTTGTTGCCTTTGTCGAAATTACTATTTGGTTTTTAATTGTACGAGAAGCATTAGCCGTTGCCAGTGAACATCCATGGATTATTATTGCCTATGCAGGTGGCTTTACGGCAGGAACTTATATTGGTTCTTTTCTATCAGAAAAATATATTTCAGGCACTTTAAATGTCCAAGTAATTAGTGCTAAAAGTGAAGAATTAATTCGTGCTATTCGTGATAATGATTTTGCGGTTTCCGCTGTCGATGTTAAAGGTTTAGAAAAAGACGTGAAAAGAGTTATGCTTTTTATTGAAATTAACAAAAAAGATCTTAATAAATTACGCAGCATCATTAAGAGTATCGATGAACGCGCTTTCGTGATTGTCAACGAATCAAAACTAGTGCAAAATGGTTACTTTCAACGGCAAATATAGATTGTTTTCTTTATCGTTTTTTGTTATAATGAGCGATATGGGGCTATAGCCAAATGGTAAGGCAAGGGACTGCAACTCCCTGACTGTCGGTTCAAATCCGGTTAGCCCCTCCAATTTTTTTACTTGCTTTATAAGAAAAAAATATGTTAAAATACAAAAAAAGCAGATGTGGTTCAATGGTAGAACATCGCCTTGCCAAGGCGAAGACGCGAGTTCGATTCTCGTCATCTGCTCCATTATTAAAAAAACAACCTTAATCGGTTGTTTTTATTTTATAAACATATAACAAATTATTATGTAGCAAGCAAAACTCACCACTTTCACTATTTTTATCTTCATAAAACATAATTGGCGATCGTACTTCATCTTCTAACCCCACTAAATTATAAAAATCTTTTACTTTAACAATTGATACATTTTTCTTGTCCATCGGTGTTAAAATTTCAACAATAATATCACCATATGCCGTCAATATTTTATCACGCTCTTCTTCATATTCTGATTTAATGCTAATATTAAATAATTTATTATATAATATAATAAATGAAAAGATTGCTGAAACTAATAGGACACCACCTAAACCAGCTAATTCATAATCGGGATTATACTCTTCAGTTACTTTCAACAATATTGCTTCATCTTTAATAACCATATCATCAGCATTAACACTAATGACTTCTAAATTAAGTGGTATTTGTATTCTACTCTCTTCCATTTCAGAAAACTCTTTTTGTTCCTTTTCACCACTAGTCGTTACTTTAAAAACAATATCAACATAAGAATCAGTTGTAAGACCAAATTTATGTTCAAATTCACGTACAATTGCATTATATTCATCATAATTGATTTGCACTTGTTCACTAATTTCTATTTGTTGTTGTTTTGAATCAACATTTTGCACAAGTGTTTTTTCTTGTTGCCACAATCGATTATTAGTATTCTTACCATGACGATAATTAATTACTAATACGGTGTATACATCATATTCATAATCAAGTTGTACTTCATCAGACCCCGTAAAAAAATAGTTAAACTCAATCACAAAATCATCTATTATTTCCGTTATATACATTTGACGTTCCGCAAAATCACTTTCATTAATAAAAGTGTTGTCTTTTAAATTTAATGTATATGCATTTTCCATTCGCAAATTATAAGCAAATTGTTTAACAATTTTTTCTCTTACATTAGCGGGGCAGACTTCAAAACCGCGTACAATAGCAAAAACGCCAAGACCAATAGATACAACAATAAAAAAAAGTAACAAAAAACGAATACCAGTTTTTAATGCACCATCTTCATTATACATTGTTAATCACTTGCCCTTTCCACATTTGCCTGCGAATTTGTAAAATATTCACTAAGCCAAACAGAGGGATAACCGATAATCGGAATCCGAAAAACAACTACACCAACAACTTGTTTCGTATGCACTAAATCAGCATCTGGTGCATCATTATTATCCCCTTTTGTAACAAACCATATTTCCCCATCATCTTCAACTACTTCAACAATGCGATGAACAATATAGTTATTATCATATATAAATTTAATTATATCATCTTTTTGTAATTTATGCATTTTTTCGGAAGAAATATCTTCCGTAATAACAGCATCACCACGTTGAATATTAGGGTACATAGAGTTGGACATAATCCCTAACGGCGAATATTTAAAAAATCCCGCCATAAAACCTGTTAGTAATAATATTAAAACTATTACGGGGTATAATGGTATCGTGTTATGCCTTTTTATTTTGCGACTAGAAACTTGTAAAACTTTTCGATAATTAATGTAATTAATCGCGGCATAAATAAGAACTGCTAAAACTATTTCTTTGGTTGCAGTTAAAAACCAATCATAATTAGGAAAAACGGGAACCATAATACTTATTAATGCGCGTGGCAAAATATAAGTCGCCGCTGTTAAAAAACCACTAGTTACCAACAAATATGTTATTATTATATTTTTAATTATAATGGGCAGGAGAACTTGGAAAAACATTTCAAAAAACTTAACAGAATCAGTTGCTTGATTAATAAAACTATAAATACCAGTATCAACTAAAATAAACAACACAGTAATCAAAACATAATATGACATTCTTTTTTTGGAAAAATGAATTATAGTAGCTCGGTAATATAACTTAGCAACATCAACAAAAACTAGCAACCATAAATTACGCATAATACCAACAAAACTATTATCATAAGGTGTATTAGCATAACCAGTTAACAAGCCTGATAAAAAATAAAAGATCATAACAAGCATAACAACGATAAAAACTGATTGAATGCGTTCAACCCGACCACGTACTCTTTGTCGTTCTCTAATAGTAAAAAGTAACGCTAAAATTAATAATCCAAGCCAGATAAAGGGCTGGAGCGTGTTAAAATATCGAGCTAGTTCTAAAAAATAAAAATTAAAAAATACAATACCAATTAAAACAATTAAAAAACCATATAAAACTTTGTATCTCATATCAACTTTTCGCATGCTTAACCACCAACCTCAATTTCCGAAAAAGCAGGTGTCCATGAATCATTTTGATGCATCGAAATGATAAAACCAAAATTAACACTAGCGTCACTTTCAATCGTCCCGTTCCAACTAGCATTGCTGATATGAAAATAACCACCCTCATCAACATAATTAGCATTCCACATATTATCCATATCACCACCCTGCCCCTGGCTAGGTTTAGTCATATAAAACTCCCACCAACTTATTGCCACCTCATTTTCATTAGTGACATAAACATCATATTGAGCATATCTTCGATTTCCTGATTGCCATGCTTCATCTAACACCGCCTCCACTACAATGTTTTCTGCCAACTCTGGGTCACTTGGATCTTCCGGGTCTTCCGGGTCTTCTGGATCAGGATCAATCACATAATTATCATCCTGCGTGCGAAATTCCACTCCAATATTAGTTTGACTTTGCCCCGGTTCAATAGTGCCATTCCACGATTCATTTTCCACATGTAAAGTTTCATTTTCATGAGTACATATCCCGTTCCAACAACTTAAACTACGCAAATCATCAGGAACTCCAGTACTAAAAGCCCAGGAATCAACCGTTTCATTACCAATATTCGTAACTGTTATATTATATTGATAATAAATCCAACTTCCTTGTGTCCACGTCGTGAGACTATATTCAAATTGCAAATCCGATTCTCCCGCAATATTAATGTTCGCTGTTCCTGTCATTTCTATTTCCTGTGACAACATAGCATACCCAAGACCAAACATAAAAAAGCTTATTAAAAAAATTAATAACCAAAAATTATGAAATTTTTTTTGTCGCTTTTTTCTTACCCGCCGCCGCATAAACACCACCCCTATTCTCTTATTGTAACATAATAAAAGGTGATTAACACCTTTTACTATTTACAACTTGACATTTATTTTATATTTTTTATAACTATTATTTATTACATTTATTATAATCCAAAATTATTATGGCAAAAAAAAAACAAGGAAATTCCTTGTTTTTTTACTAATCAGTATCTTGAACATATAAAATAGTAACTGTTATTGTTTCAGAAACGGGCATTTCAGCAGGAAGTTCTTCTGCTTCTTCATCCCAATCAACGCGAACAGTAACAGCGTGTGTATTGCCAACTGCTAATTCATCATCGACAGCAATACCACTTACAGTATATTCAACATCAGCAATATCAGTTGATTCATTAATGTTAATTGAAGATACTTTCGCATCAATCGTTCCATTATTTGATACTTCAACGTCATATTCAGCAAAAGCTGAAGGTGCTAATAAATCAACTTCAAATGTTGCAGTTGTTGCCGTATGGCTTGGTGTGTGAACCTCATCAATTTGATGTGAATCAACTAAAGTAATATCCGTAAATTCCACGTTCCACTCAACATCAATGTTAGCAGTACCAAAAATCTCTAATTCTTGTGCTAATGCTGCATAACCAACTGCCATTAGAACAACTAATGCTACTACTCCCCCTACTAACCAATTTCGTGATTTCTTATTAACCATAATTAACCTCCTTACTGTCTCATTATAGCAATTATCTATGAAAGAAACAACAATTATCTATAACTTTGGACATTTTCTTGACAAAAAAAAAGAGATGAATAATCATCCCTTTATAATATCAATTGCTTTGCGCATTTTTAGTTCATATTTAACTGGCTCGATACCACCATACATTTTTAGAAGTTCTTCTTTTTCTGTTTGGTGTTGCGCTGCTAAATCATCTAATAATTTTTGCGCTTCTTCTTCAGTAGTCTCAATATTTTCTTTTTTCACGATTTCTTCTAACAACAATCTTGTTTTAACTCGTTTTTCACTTTCTGGTTGTAACATTTGTCGTAAATCTTCTTCTTTGGTATTAGTCATTTTATAATAATCTTCTAATTTAATACCTTGCATTTGTAATTGTTGCGAATAATGTTGCAACATGCGATTAACTTCATCAGTCACCATTTGTTCTGGAATTTCAACTTCCATATTAGCTATAGCTGCATCAAATAGTTTATTTAAATATTCATTTTCACTTTCGCTTTCTTTACGCACTTGAATATTCTCTTTAAGTTGTTTTAATAAAGCCTCTTCACTATCAATGCCTTCCATACCAAGATCTTTAAAGAAATCTTCATTTAATTCTGGTTCTTTTTTTGCTTTTACTTCTTTTACTTTAACATGAAAAACAACTGGTTGACCTTTTAATTCTTCCCTAGGATATTCCTGAGGAAATTCTAATTCAACATCTTTTTCATCACCAGCTTTGACACCAACTAACTTTTCTTCAAAACCAGGAATAAAAGTATTGCTACCTAATTCTAGTGAATAATCTTCTGCTTTGCCGCCTTCAAATTCTTCACCATCTTTGGTACCAACAAAATCCATGACCACCGTGTCACCTAATTCAGCCGCTCCTTCTTTAACAATTAATTCAGCGTACTGTTTTTTTAATTTTTCTAACTCTTCTTTAACTTCTTCATCAGTTACGGTAACCTCTGGTTTTTCAACCCCTAAGTTTTTATATTCACCTAATTTAACTTCGGGACGCAATGGTAGTGAAAACCGATATTCGACACCGCTTTCTTCTAATTTAGTAACATTACCTTGTGGTTGGGCGATGATTTCTAAATCTTTATTTTCTTCAATCATTTTACGGTAAGCATCTTCAAATTTTAATTCAGCCGCTGGTCCTAATAAAGAACCAATACCATATTTTTTCAGATAAACATCCTTTGGTGCCTTTCCTTGACGAAACCCATCAATCGTTTTTTTGGCATTTTCTTGTTCAAACGCCTTATCAAGTGCTTCTTGCCATTCTTCTCCTTCGATGCGCACATCGACTTCTTTCATATTTTTTTTCTCCATATTTCCTCCTCATCTTTTCCTAGTATATAATATTAAATTTTGTTTGTCCACCCGTGAAAACAATTTAAAAATAACATAATATTATGTTATTTTATAATCTCTAGTACTTTCACTTCATACTTGCCGGATGAACTATTTACTTTAACTTTTTTTCCTTCTTTAGCACCAATAATTGCTTTTGCTAAATCGGATTCGTTAGAAATTTTGTTATCAAAGGGATTGGCCTCTGTTTTGCCCACGACGGTATAAACTTCTTCTTCTTCATTATCGACATAAAGAATGCGAACTTTGCTACCAACACTAACTTTATTGCCATCACTTTCTTCAACTAAAGTGTAATTGTCTAAAATATTTTCTATTTCTTTAATACGACCTTCAATTGCGCCTTGTTCTTCACGTGCCGAATCGTATTCCGCATTTTCACTTAAATCACCCAAAGATTTAGCCTCCTTTAAGTTATTAACAACTTCTGGACGCTTTGTCATTTTTAAATATTCTAGTTCATTTTTCAATTTTTCTAAACCTTCTGCACTTAGAAAAAATTTGTTCTCCGAAGTCATTTCTTTTCACCTCTTCTTTTGCGTTGCCAAATTGGGCTTCCCACATAATACTATAAGTTTATGCTTTTGTCAAATCAATTTTTGCAAAATACTATGCACCGGAACAATGGCATTAATATCTAAATAAACCTTTTGTTGTGGGTGCGGAGCAACCGTTATCGCGTTGCCATCTTCATCATACATTTTTTGAATTGTATAAACTTGTTCTTTCCTATCTGGTCCAAAAATACTAACTTGATCTTTAACTCGAAATCGATTTCTTTGCTCAACATAAATTAAGCCATCCTTTTTACCTAAAACGACCCCTAAAAAATCTTGATTGGAATTTTCCATCATATCATAATAATGATAAGCAACTTGATCTTTACTAGCAAAAAATTGCGCCTGAGTAAGCCGATTAGCAACCCTTTGCAAACGCAAATAATCTTCTTTAGTTATTTGATAATTATCATCCTCATAATAACCATCAATAATACGACGATAAATTGCTATTACAACAGCAAGATAATAAATCGAGCGCATCCGCCCCTCGATTTTAACCGAATCAATTTCTAATGTCATTAATTCCTTAATATAATCAACCATGATTAAATCTTTAACCGCAAAAGCAAAATTATCACTAATTTTTTCATCCCCCTGATATAGCCCAAACTGCCAACGACACACTTGACTACAACCACCACGATTAGCATCTCGATTAGTTAAATAATTGGAAAGAACACAACGACCACTAATAGCGGTACACATCGCGCCATGAATAAAAGTTTCTAATTCAATATTGGTTTTTTCTTTAATAAGCGCAATATCATCTTTTGCTAACTCACGCGCTAAGATAATGCGATCAGCTCCCAATTTTTGCCAAAACAAAGCAGCGGTATAATTCATAACTGATGCTTGCGTCGAAACAAAAACTTTTAAATTAGTATGTTTTTTTGCTAATTGCAAGGCGTATAAATCACTAACAATAATGGCATCCACTTGTAAAATATCAAGTTCTTTTAAATAATCATGTAATTTTCCCGCTTCCTCATTGTGAAGAACAATATTGACAGTAATATATACTTTTTTATCCATAGCGTGTGCTTCTGCCACAATTTTTTTAATCTCTGACATTGTCAAATTAGGTGCATTAGCACGCAAACCAAAACTAGGTCCTGCTAAATAAACAGCATCAGCGCCATATCTAAACGCCCATTTTGCTCTTTCATAATCACCAGCTGGTGCTAATAGTTCTGGTTTTTTCATTTGCGATCACCTTTTATGCGATAAGTTGTTTGTTGATAAAATATTTCATCCGATAAATTATCAGCCATCCCTTTTAATGATTCTTGCTTCTTTAATTTTTCGAAAACCACGGATAAAAACTTACTATCTACCTGATACCCATTAACAATGCCATAATCAATTTTATTTAATTTTTTAATAATAGCGCTGCCATCCACTAAAAAAGATGTCAAAATGGTTGTGTTATTTTTTTCTTCAATGATTGGTAAGCGCACATCATTAACTGCCAAAGATAAATTACTAATATCCTTTGGTTGTTTAAAATAAGTAAAATAATTAGAAGCTAAATGGCGGATAGAATTAAAAATGGGATAATAACCAAAAACAGGCAGCATTGTTATACCATTTACTTCTTCACTTATCTTTATCATTTCTTGATAATGCATATCTAAAGAAAGCACCATGCCCTTTACCTGATAATCATTTAATACTGCAAAGGGATAAAAACTAGTAGTAAAATGTTCAGCATGCCAAATTAAATTATGTTGCAAATTTAATTGGTTATTTAAATGCACTATTGCTAAATCATAAAACAAAATACCAGTTACTTTTAATTTTGACAAAAGTTTTTCTAAAACAGGGAGATCATGATTTTGATAGTTTTTATTTAAACAAATGAAAAATTCTTTATCAGCAAATTGTGTCATTAATTTTTTTAATTCTTCATCAGAACACATAAAAGAGACATTGACACTTAAATCATCAATGCCTGCTATAAAACCCGTAACAGCGGCTTGATTGGCAACCATTTGTTCATAGGAGGTGGGCTGGAGGAGCAGTTTCATTATTCATCACTCCGTTTCGAAATGCTAAGGCCATCACCGACATCAACAAAAGTTGTTGTAAAGTCTTTTTTTTCTTCTAAAAAAATACGATATTTTTTTATTTTATTAACTAACTGCTTTAAATTACGATTCGTAATTTTTTCATTTAATAAGCCATAAAAATTAACATTGTCAGTTACAATTAAACCATTAGGATTTAAATTCTTAGCAAAATGCTCAAAAAATATTTTATTACTACTCTTAGCAGCATCAATTAAAATTAAATCAAATTTTTCTGCTAACGAAACTTCCTTAGCATCGCCTAAAATTAATTGAACACGATCTTCTAAGCCAATCTTAGTAACATTATCACAAGCCATTTGATAACGTTTCTGATCACGCTCTACGCTAATAATTTTAATATTATCATCCTCTAAAGCCATATTAATCGTTGAATAACCGATACCGGTTCCAATTTCTAAAATGGTTTTAACCTTTTCTTCGGTAATTATTTTTTTCAAATATGCCAGTGATGCTGCTTGCATAATTGGAATATTATTTTCCCGAGCTTGCACAACTAAATTATCTAATAACAACTTAAATCAAAATTTTCTTCGTAAGGTTTTCTTTGATGCTCCGTATGTGTTTTGGAAAAATAAGTTTTATTGTCAGTTTCATCGCAAACATTAGCTCGGAAATAACGATAATTTGTATCGGCCGGTTCTAAAACAGCTTGAATACTTTTCTCCCCAGGCATATTACCAGGACCTGGAGGTAAACCAAAATATTTATAGGTATTATAAGGATGATCAACTTCTTGATCCCGATTACTATAATTAATTTTCCATTCACCAAGGGCGTAACCTAAAGTAGCACAACTTTGCAAACGCATATTAATATCCAAACGATTATAAAAAACACTAGCAATCTTAGCGCGATCCTCATCTAATATAGCCTCATGTTCGACAATACTTGCTAACGTTAAAATTTCATGAAAAGAAAGTTCATGAGCTTCTATTTCATCTTGATAACGCTTATAAACAACATCCATTTTATCAAGCATGCGAAATGCAACATATTCTGGTGCTACATTAACATGCAACAATTCATATGTGTCAGGAAAAAGATATCCTTCCAAAGTATAAACAATTTTATCATTTCTGACATCATCATTGATAAAATCATATTTTTCTATTACTTCATCAACAAATTCGGCACTAGTCCAAACATCAAATATTTCATCCTCATCATGATTAATAACCGCTGCTACGCGACCTGCCGCATGCCGTAAATTCCTTCCCTCAGGAATTGTAACATAAACTACATCATTACTAGTTTGGGGACCATCAGCTAAAGTCGCAATAATTTTATTAAGAGACCAACTTTTATCTAAAGTATAATAGCCAGCTTGTAATGTGTCTGGTCTTTTAAAATACAAAAAAGCCTTAAACGCTAGTTCAGAGCGAATTAATTCTTTCTCGTATAATTTTTCGGAAATTTTATGATAATTATCACCACGCACTATTTCAATCGTGACCATTTCTGATTCACTTTGCGTTGGCGTTGTTTGAAACCAAGCAAAAACAATAAAGATAATTAGAACAATCGCAATAATTTGTTTCATTGCAAAAATGAGCTTATTGCTCATCTCCTTTTTCAGATGATTCGTGTTCGCTCTGTACTTGCTCTAACATTTCTTGCACTATTTGCATTTCTTCTTCGGTTTCAATTGGCTCTAAAACACCCTCTTTTTTATCAGGGTGATAAACAGCGGCATAAACTTTCGTCTCACCAGCCTCATTAGTGGTATTGTCAGTATAAACTAAATAATTTTTGCCAGTTTCTTCTGATTCAAAGGAAAACAATCCTTCGCATTCAACTTCTTTACCACTTTCATCAATTACTTTAAACGTCATTTTTTCTTCCATTTTTATTTCTCCTATCTAAAAAATTTTGTAAAATAATGGCAGCTGCCATTTCATCTATTTTTGCTTTTCGGTTTTTGCGAGCCATATTACTATCTTTCATTATTTCACTCGCCGCAATGCTAGTTCTTCTTTCATCTTGCAAATAAACATTAACCGAAAATTTTTCTTTTATGTTTTTTTTAACTTCTAATACTTCCTGGGCGCTATCACCTAGGGTATTATTCATGTTTTTGGGTAGACCTAGCACAATATCACTAATTTGTTCTTCTTCAATTATTTTCGCTAAATCAATATAAAGATTTTCACGTTCAACTGTCCGCCAAGGAATGCTAATAAGGCCTGTTTTATCAGTAATCGCTAGTCCAACTCTTTTTTTACCAAGATCAACTCCTAATATTTTCATTTTTTTAATTGTCGCACTAAAAAATCAAGAATTTGGCTGCGATCAAACGCCATGATACGACTACGTGCCTCCTTGTGACTAGTAATATAACCCGGGTCTTCACTCATGAGATAGCCAACAATTTGTTTATAAGGATCGTAACCACGCTCTTCTAAAATATCAAGAATTTCTAACAAAGTTTCTTCAATTAACTTGTCTTGAATTTCACCATTTTCGTAAACTTTGGTTTCCTCCATAATAACATCCCCTCGACCCTCATTGTAACACTTTTTTATTTAAATGACAATTTCTTTTCCCACAAAAAAATTGCTTCTTTTGCCAAACAAAAGATCACAATCATTTTTTTTATTTTTGCGATTCTAAAATATCTTTCTCCACAATAGCAGTGATTTTTTCTTGCAATTCCTTTATCGTACCATTATTTTCAATTATATAATCAAAATCTTGATAATCTTTTAGTTCTTTTTCAGTGCGATGTTCATTATGTTCGGTTATTTTCGCACCGCGCACAATATGCAATACCACGACACGATCTTGATACTTATTTTTAAAATAATCTAATTCCGCTTTAAGCCGGATATCACTAATTGTTATCACATCAAAAAAATTAGTATAAACTTGAATATCCTCATCTATTCTACGAATAAAAAGATACTCATCAATTTTATTACGAATAATTTCCGTTCCTAAATGTTGTAGCAATTGACGGGGCTTGGTTTCTTCACTGCCATCCCAATCACTAATTCTTTTCGCGTATTCTTTAATATAGAAACTAATTTGTAAATTAATCTGTTTTAAATTATGTTGAGCAGCAATCGCACCAATTGTAGTAGCCGCAGTGTCCTTGCCCGCGCGCGCTTGACCCGATATTAAATAAATCATATTAATGAATTACCAAGGCGAGCAAATTAACACGCTTATTCACAAAATTAAAGATAACTTTTATTAGGGCGATAATCGGAGTGGCAAGAATCATACCGACAATACCAAAGTAATAACCAAAGAACAATAAACCTAACATGATAGAAACGGGATGTATTTTAGTTGATCTTCCCATCAAAAGGGGATACATAATTGTCGATTCAAAAGCTTGCACAATTATGACTACTATCACAATTAAAATACCAAGTGTAACACTTTGTGAAAGACCAACAATACCAGCAACCGAACCACCTATGTAAGGCCCGATATATGGAATAATATTCGTTAGTCCACATAATAATGCAAAAATCAAAGCTCCTTTTAATCCTAGGAAAGAAAATGCAATGTAGGTAGTAATAAAAACAAAAGTCGAAAGTAAAGCCACGCCACGAATATAACCGCGTAGCGAAGTATTTAAATCACAAGCAAATTCTTCTAAATCAGCCCGATATCTTTTTGGTGTTACATTAACAATAATATCAGTAGCATTATCATAATTAATTAAAACATAAAAACCAATGATTAAACCGATAACAAATATACCCAAACCATTAATAACCGCCATTAATAAATTAAAAGTAAACAATGGTAAAGTTTTAGGTAATTCCTGACCAAATTCCTCAATGCTTTTCATAACATCGGCTCGTAATGCTTCTTCATTAACACCTTCAATATTACCAAACCAAGCAAAAATACTTTCAATCCAAGCATTAAATGTTGCCACAATACCAGGAATAGTTTGTGATAATTCTTGTAATTGCTGTGAAAAAGCTGGAATAATAATACTAAAGAATCCGACAATAAAACCGATAAATAACACATAAACAATTAAGGCACCAAAAATCCTTTTAATACCCTTATTAACAAAATATTTTACCGCCGGATCAAAAATCCAGGCAAGTGCAATACCAATAAACAATGGTGATATAATTTTTAAAACATCAAAGACAAAAGATAAAATACCAGTTTCTTTAAATAGCATAATGAGGGCGTAAATACCAACAATTAAAACTAAAACTGTGATTATACGTAAAAACTTTCGTCCTCCTTTAACTAATTCATTTAACTCACCATGATTAAACTCTTCCTTTTTTTTCATATATCCTCCTTAATGTCTCCCAAAGAACCAAGTTCCTCTTGGTGGGAGATCAACTTTTTCTCTCGGATTAATTACGGCACTTGTAAAACTCGTAAAATCCTCCCCATATATTCCTTCGGCAATTTCAAAATGTAAGTGAGGCCCAGTTGAACAAATGCGGGGATCATTATTAGGATTGGCGCCACCAACCCCACCGATCGGTCTTTCTCTACTTACTTCATCGCCAACTTGCACCGCAACACTGTTTAAATGAATATAACGACTAGCATAATACGTACCATTAACATTATGTTGTACTACCACATAATGCTCCATACAAAGATTATAATTACGAAATACTACTCGCCCATTAGCAACAGGATAAACATTGGTTCCAACACTATTCCCACCAATATCAACGCCATGGTGAAAATTAGGTCTTCCCCAAATAGTTCGCCAACCATAATTACTAGTTACTACTCCTTGGCTCATTGGTCGCACAAAACTAGCATCTAATGGTAAACTGGTACAATCCTTTAACCTATCTTGGGGACGACAACCAAAATATTTTTTATAATTATCAATTGTTTTTATAGCATCGTCAATTTCATCTTCAATCGTTTGTTCATGCTCGCCTAATTCTTCCAACTCTTTACCTAATTTAAATTGTTTATCATACAAAGACCTTCGCTTCGCACGCGCCTTTTCTTTCTCATCTTCTAATTCTTCATTTTTAGCTTGCGCATCAAGAATCATTTGATTCATTTCTTCAATCAAATTTTTATTATGTTCACTCATTTGTTCAACAATCGCCATACGAAATATAAAATCAGTGACCGTTGCCGCTCCCATCACATATTCCACATAAGCATTGTTACCATTACTTAATTGATGCTGATTAATAACGCGCTTTATTTCTTCATCTTTTTCTTCAATCGAAATATTTAAAAGACGAATTTCTTCAATCAAAGATTCGATTGTTTGATCAATCACTTTTAAATCGCGATTAATCTGTGCTATATCAGCATTTATTTGATTTATTTGTTCTTCTGTTAAAGTTTGCTCTTCATTAATTTTCCGCAACTCAACTTTTTTTACATTTAACTCATCAATTAAATCTTGCAAAGTTTTATCATCACCTGCCTGCAGCGCAGTCGGAAAAAATATTGATAAAGCCATGATAAAAATCAAACTAAAACTAATTAATCTTTTTATCATGCAATCACCTCTTGTTCTAATTATAACATGTGCTTGCTATTATTGTAATGTTATTTATAAATGAGAGTGTAAAAAAAGTGTAGACCTACCTACACTTTCATTAATTCGTTTTCTTTGTTCGTAGTTTTTTCTTCTACTACTTTATTATACTTGTCAGTTAATTCTTGAACCTCGTCTAACATGCTTTTTTCTTCATCTTCATTATTCGCTTCTTTTTTAATAGTATTTTTAGCGTCTTGTCGAATATTGCGTAATGTTATACGAGCATCTTCAGCAATGGCTTTCACTTGCTTCACATAATCTCGCCTTGTTTCTTCTGTCAAAGCTGGTATGTTAATAATAATGAAATCACCAGTATTAGTAGGTGTCAAACCTAAATTAGCATCATAAATAGCTTTTTCAATATCTCCCAACGATGACTTATCAAATGGTTTAATAGCAATTTGTCTTGCTTCTGGAATACTAATTGAAGCAATTTGATTGAGTGGGGTTTGTGTTCCATAATAAGACACTAAAACACCATCTAAAATAGCAGGATTAGCTCGTCCCGCACGGATAGTTTGAAATCTTTCTTCCATTTTGGTAACAGCCGTTGTCATTTTATCTTCCACATTCATTAATAATTCTTCCATTGTCACATCCTCTTCCATATTTTCCATTATATAATATTTGCTTTTTTTTTTCAACCATATATTATTGTCAACTATATTTTAACCACGCTTTTTAATTGACTGCGTATATTAAAAATGATAAAATTAGTAGTGACTAGGAGGAATTAAATTGCTAACAAATGCTAATGAACTAATCACAATCGCACATCAAAAAAAATATGCGCTTTGTCAATTTAATATTAATAATCTTGAATGGACGCGTTATATTTTAGAAGAGTGTCAGGCTAATAACGCGCCTGTTATTTTAGGTGTTAGTAACGGCGCGGTAAAATATATGGGTGGTTTTACGACAGTTGTTAACCTCGTAACATCACTTATAAAAGATTTAGAAATCACTATTCCGGTTGTTCTTCATTACGATCATGGCGATAGTCTAGAAAATTGTCAAAAAGCAATTGATGCTGGTTTTACCTCGGTAATGATTGATGCCTCACAACATGAAATAGATGAAAATATCGCTATTACCAAGAAAGTAGTCGCTTATGCCCATCCAAATGTTACCGTTGAAGCGGAAGTTGGTCACATTGGCGGTGAAGAAGATGATGTTGTCGCTGATATTTATTACGCAACTGTTAATGATGCCATTCGAATTGTCCAAGAAACTAATATTGATCTTTTAGCACCAGCATTGGGCAGTGTGCATGGTCTTTACAAAGGAAAACCAAAGCTAAATTTTACCCGCATGAAAGAAATAAATGAAAAACTGCAAATACCACTTGTTTTACACGGTGGTTCTGGTATTTACGATGAACAAATAAAAAAAGCTATCACACTTGGCATTAGTAAAATAAACATTAATACGGAACTACAAATTGCATGGAGTGATGCCATTCGAATATATTTAGAAGAAAATCCCAAAATTTATGATCCACGTAAAATTATTAAATCCGGTGAAAAAGCATTAAAAGATTGTGTACGAGAAAAATTAATTT
>PXDA01000091.1 GCA_003566505.1 Mollicutes bacterium | reverse complement strand
TCATAACCACTTAAATAAAGCCTTTGAATAAAAACCATTTGTTCAAAACTTTCAATATCACGACTAACAATTACATCGCGAAAGATGCTGTAAAAAGACAAAATTTCTGTTGTTTGTAAATTAGTCGCCACCGTATTACCCAACTCATCAAGTATTTTTTGCATAGTACTTAAATCACGAATAGACTTTATTTCTTCCATAAGCGCTTTTAAAACCAATTGTTGATTTTGACCACGAACAAAATCATTCGCCCAACTAACGCCATAACCACAACGATAAGTATTATTTTTTCGGTTACGCGTTAATGCTAAAGCTTGTTCACCGTCAAGCACTTGTTTTCCTTCCATAACATAAACGGTATGATCACCCCATCTTCGCTGACTATCTTGCTCACAAAAACTATAAGGAACATCAACTTCAATGCCATCAAGAATATCAACCATTTTAACTAAACCTCGAAAATTCATTTTTACCGTATGGTCAATTTCAATATCCAAAAAGTTTTCAATTGTCTCAGCAATACAATCTTCGCCATACCACGCGGCATGTGTTATTTTATTTTTACGTTCACCCGCAAAACAACTAATTGACACATAACTATCACGAGGAATACTTAACATAGTCGCCCGCATTGTTTTTGGATTAAAAGTTACAACCATTAAAGCATCACCGTTAAAAGAACCGCGACGAACATCAGTACCATATGAATCAACACCAATCAATAAAAAGGTCATTGGTTCTTCAAGATTAAAAATACGATCTTCTCTTTGCACCGCAATTTCTTTTTCTTCCGTATAAATAATACGACTTTCTGCAATAACATCTTCCAGCGACTCTATTTCAGCAAACATAGTAGCATAATCAGTGGGCAGGAAGGCATAGTCAATCGTTTCATCGGCTAGTTCCTCTAATAAACTAAAGTAACTATCCATATATACTATTTCATTATCTAAATTCCTTTTTTCAATTATTTCATGCGGAATAACATAGCCCTCAATGCTATCTTCATCATTAAAAATACCAATCCTACCATCACTAATATCATCAATATCATTAACGTCACTATAAATAGTAGCCAAACTAGAAGAATAAACCACTGTATCAGCCGTAATGCGACTTAATGCCGAATAAATAGTGTGAATATTAAATGCCACAAACACAAGCGCGCTAAAATAAGCGATCTTAAACAATGCCAAAACAATAAAAGAAATTATTTTTTTACTATGCATCGTTTTAATAGAAAAAATTGTTATAATTATTAAACTCAACACTAAAACCAAAACACTTGCTAAACGCAACATGTTTTCAATTTCCTGCCAAAGCGCAATAACATAAATCATATAAAATATTGCTCCTGTTAATAATAATAACAAAAACATTAAAAATTTATTTCTCGTTACCATCTTTTATCACCTTTACTTACAACCCTAATTATAACATATTTTTTACAAAAAAAATGCAAAAAAAATTCTCTTTACAAGAGAATTTAATCAAGTTCTTGAATTGTTTCCTCCTGGGCATATAATTTTATTTCATAATAAGGAATGCGAATTTCATCTTCCTTTAATCCTGCTACAAAAACACGGGAAAATTCACGAGCCTCACGTAAATTACCCAAATGAACTACAACGCCACCTTGATCATCAATAACCACTAGGTTTTCATATTTTTTATTATAATAAATATCAACTACAACCATACCTTCTTCAACTTCCGGATCAATTCTTATTTCATAATTGCGCCAATAAGTGCTCTCCGCAAGTTCTTCTTGCGTAATAACTAATGTTTCTTTCGTTAATTCATCTTTTTCTTCACTAACTATTGATAAATTAAACGCCCAATCAACGGTAAAAATAATACCTAAAATAAAGAATATACTAATAGGAATTAAAGACCAAACAGAAGGTTTCGTATTATTAAACAAAGAAAGTAAAACATGAATAATTAAAAAGACAAAGCCTAAAAGCGCAAGATTCATCAATATTAGACCAGTTAACACAACTCCTTGAAAAAGGAAAAATATTAAAACGGCCAAAGAAAACGTCAAACTAGAAGCAAAAATTATTAAAGGAATAATAAAAACTAAAACAACAAATATCTTAAAAATTATTAAGCCCACATCTGATGGTGGTGTTTCTTTTGAAGGTGCTTTTTTACCTTTTTTAGAAGTTGTTTTTTTGGGTGCTGTTTTTTGCTTACTACTTTCTTTTTTCATATTACTAGTAGTCTTTTTTTCAGTAAAAATATCATTTTTAAACATTAAGAAAAAAGTAATAATAATGGTTGTAATATACAATACTTCGACCACGACAATCCATAAATATTGAAAAAGTGAAAACGGAAAAATAGTAACAGCAAAAACACCGGCTCCTAAACTAGCTAAAATCGAAAAGGGAATACGGAAAATATACAACAAAATAATAACTACAAAAACTTTTATCATTATTTCAAAGATTTTGCCCAATGTAATATCACTTTCTTCATCACCAACCGAATCAAAGAAATCTTGTGATTTTTCACTCAACCACTCAGCGGCATTTTTAACACCCTCATCAAATGATTCTTTCGTTTTCTCGAAAGACTCGCTACTTTTATTGTAATCAGGATCTACTTTATAAGCGCGCAAAATTTCTTTTGCTAGTTCATTAACATCACCAAAATCAGCAATTGCCGCTTCTTCACTTTGGCCATTTTTTATCTTTTCATCAATTATGGTCCGGTGCTCATTAATAATATCTTTTTTTTCACTTTCATTTAAGATTTTTAATTTTTTTTCTAATTTACTTAAAAATTCTTCTTTATGCATTTTTTTCACACTCCTTTATAAATGCTTTAATTGCTTTAGTAAATTTTTGCCATTCTTTTTTTAATTCGGCCGCTCTTTCCCGACCAAGCACAGTAATTTTGTAATATTTTCGGGGCGGTCCTTCATTAGATTCCATTAAATAACTTTCTAAATAGTTTTCATTGGTTAATCTTTTTAAAAGGGGATAAATTGTTCCTTCTTTAATCGCAATTATTTTAGCAACATCATTAACTAATTCATAACCATACATATCCCTTTTAATTAAAGCTAATAGGACGACCATTTCAAGGGCGCCTTTTTTAAATTGTACATTCATAATTACTTCACCAATAGCATTTTATAACAGTTACCTTGTATTGTCAAGTAGTGGGCCAGAAAAAAAACTCCAAAAGGAGTTTAAATTTCTTCACCGACCGGAACTTCTACTTGATCGCCGATATATTTGTCATCATTAAATGCTAGAACTGGATACATAATATACGGGAAAAACATTAGAAGAATTGCAAATACAGTGTCTTTGCCAAATACTTTCGCTAAATTTAATGAAACGATAATCCAAACGATGAAAAAAGCGAAAATATTAACAATCGGAATCAAAAGCAAAATAATCATCCACAACGGCGTTTTTGTAATTTGAAACAAAACAATTAGATTATAAATTGGCACAATTGCTTCCCATCCTTGCATACCAGCTTTTTTAAAAATTTTCCAATATGCAACAATCATTAAAACCATAACTGCTAGCCAAACAAAAGCAAACGCTCCCCCAAATAAGAATGACTCTCCTAAATCAAGACTCCATTCATACTCAAATCCTGTTGTTTCCATTTCCATATTCTTACCTCCTTATTACCCTAATAATACTAGAATTATGTAATATAGTCAACTTAAAAAGCGTTTATACAACGCTTTTGTGTTTTTTATATGGTGCAGGAGATGGGAGTTGAACCCACAAGGTAAGAATACCAAAGGTTTTTGAGACCTTCGCGTCTACCAATTTCGCCACTCCTGCTCATGAAAAAATTATAACATATTCTCGTTTAATTTTCATTAACTTTTTGCGCAAAAAGTTCGATCTCTTCGCGATGGTCTTCACTGTCAATTTTAGGCAGGTCATCTAAACTTTGCAAACCAAGTGCATCTAAAAATTGCGATGTTGTACAATAAATAATGGGGCGTCCTGGTGCATTAGACCGCTCGGCTTCATAAATTAAATCTTTCAACAATAACCTTCTTATTAAATGAGCGCTACTAACGCCTCTTATTTCATCAATTTCCAAACGCGTAATTGGTTGATTATAAGCAATAATTGCTAAGACTTCCAAAGCAGCTTGCGTTAATGGTTTTGCCATTTCGTTTTGCACTAAACGCTCATAAATATCAGCATTTTCTTCTTTCGTAATATATTTAAGAATTTCACCATGTTCCACTAATTTAATACCCTTTTCACTACTTTGACATTCTTCTTTTAAAGTATTAATTAACTGTCTTAATTGTTCTTCATCTATTTGTAAAATTTCTTGCGCTTCGTCTTTGGTAATACCACAATCACCGCGCAAAAATAAAATCCCATCTAATGCTGCTCTCATTTAGCACCTTCCTTTAATAATAAAACTATTTGCTTGTCTTTATTTTGCAGAATATCAATTAATGATTTTTGCGACATATCTAAAATGGTCAAAAAAGTAATAATAATATAAGTTCGGTTAAATTCATCAAATAATTCTTGAAATTGTATTTTTTTCTTATTTTTTAATAAAGTCATAATTTCCTTTTTTCTTTTATTAATCGAATATTCTTTTTTAACAATACTGGCTGTTAGGGGCTGTTCCTCATTTTTACGTAATAAAAACTGCGCAAAAGCATCAACTAATTCATCAATCTCCAAAGTATGACATTTATCTTCTTTTCGTTTATAATTGCTAATATCACTAGGACTTTTAGAAAAACTTTTTAACCGTTCTATATGTAACAAACGTAGTTTTTCACCTGCTTCTTTATACTGTTTATACTCAATAATACGGTGCAAAAACTCTTCCTCTTCCTCACTTTTTTCTTCTTGATGAGGTAGCAATTTTTTACTTTTAATATTAATTAAGTCAGCGGCAATAACAAGATAATCACTAGAAACATTTAAATTAATGGCTTCCATATTACGAAGATATTGTAAATATTGATCAGTGACAACGCTTAAATTAACATCCCATATATTAAGGGTGTTTTTCTTAATTAAATCTAACAAAACATCTAACGGTCCCTGAAATTCTTCTAATTGTACGTTATAACCCATATATTCAACCTTCTTTATGCTCCATATTATAACATAATTTATATTATTTTTATAGCACATGACATTTTTTTAAAAAAATTATATAATGAAATTAGGTGATATAATGCGAAGAAAAAGAAAAACCAAAAAAATGTTCCTAATTTTAGTCTTGCTTATTATTTGTGGTGGCTTTGCTTGGGGAATCATGCAAGCTTATAATGCCATGCAATATCGCGAAACTTACGAATATAAATTATTGGAGCATGGTTATGATGAAGAAGCAACTAG
>PXDA01000022.1 GCA_003566505.1 Mollicutes bacterium | reverse complement strand
GGCTTTGAAGCTGGTAACCGAGATGCTATAGCAGATACTTCAAATGAAAGTTTGCTATCGTTATCTGATCCATTTCCAAGTCGTAATCCTGATGGTCACAGTTCGCAATATTCTAACGAAAGAGTTTATCAAATTGCTTATTCTGATGCATATCTACGTTCTTATTCAGAGACAATTTTAGAACAAGCAGCCGTTTTCGGTAAACACCATGGTTTAAGTCACGGGGTTCGTTTGGTGGAACAAGGAAGAGATTATGAATCGGTTAATAGAATCATTCAACCGTTATATGAGAAATTTAATGGCACTATGTTTGAAAATGCTTATTTAAGAGCCTTTAATAACGCATCACGAGTTTCTTATCAAGAAACAAGAGAAGCAATGCGTGAGGCCGAAAAAGAACATGGTGAGGATGTAAAACCACCAACCGTTATTGAAGAATCACCAACGGAAACAATTGTGATTTTACCAGGATATTGGGTTGATGAGCGGGGCTATGTATATGATCAAAATGATAATCCAGTTTATGATGAAAATGGTAATCATTTACGGGTTACTGATAAAACAAATGTACAAAGAAAAGCACCGGAAAGTAGTGAGCCGGAAGTACAAAAAGAAGAAAAAATTGTTGAAGAAGAAACAAAAGAGGAAGAAATAAAAGAAGAACCAGAAGAGAAAAAAGAACCCGAAGAGAAAAAAGAGTATCCATTAGATTATGATCCAAAACCAAAAGTAGATCATGATCCTGAAACCGATACAACCATTATTATGCCTGATCATGATGGACCAATATATGATGAAGATGGTAATTTGATAAATATGCATAATAACAAGGTGTTTGTAAAAAAACTAGGATAAAACAAGGTGTTTACACACCTTGTTTTTTTAATTGACAGTTAATAATTATAGTGTTATGATAGAATTATGATAGGGAGGGTAGCGATGAATGAACACTTTCAATTATTGTACCGAAATGAAACAGAATTCAAGAAATTAGAGCGTTCGGTAAAAAAATATAATATGCTATCTTACAAAAAGCTATACTTTAGCTACTACCCCTTGTTAAAGCAAGGCGATTTTTTGGGTGAATTAATAAGCGAGGAAGATACAATTAAAAAATATGAATTGAAATTACCAACCGATATGATGTTTATTAAAGTACATGGTCATTTAAAAGTTATATATACAGTTAATACAGCAAAGCGAATTGTTTATTTAGAAACAATTGAACCGGAAAAAATATTATTAGAAGGGCATCAAATGGAATTAGATTCTTATCAAGGTGTGATGGTTTCGAAAAAAGAAAGTAAAAAAGATAAATTTAAAATAGATTTGCTAAGAATGATTGACAAATAAAAACAATCGCCAAAAGAAGGAGATTGTTTTTTTATTTTTTGGTGCAGGTGGAGGGACTTGAACCCCCATGTCACAGGACACTAGATCCTAAGTCTAGCGCGTCTACCAATTTCGCCACACCTGCATGGTGGACCCTGAAGGATTCGAACCTTCGACCGCCCGGTTATGAGCCGGGAGCTCTAACCAACTGAGCTAAGGGTCCTTTTCACTACTAATTAATAGTATCATAATCAAGGTTAATATGCAATAATTTTTCCGAAAATAAAGCAAAAAAAAGATTTGGTGAAACCGATAATTTATGATATAATTTTATCGGAAACGGAGGGATAAAAATGTTTTATTTAGGATTTTCCGATATGTTAACTTTTGGGCTGTTTGTAGCATCATTAATAGTAGTCTTTGGAGCTCAATATTATATAAATAGTAGTTTTAAAAAGTATCGCACAACGCGAAATCAAGCTAATATTACTGGTTTTGAAGCGGCACGAAAAATATTAGATCAAAATGATATGAAAAAAATTCATATTGTGGAGGTTAAACAAGACTTAGCGGATCATTATGATCCAACGCGCAAAGTAATTCGACTTTCCACGCCTATTTTTCATGAAAGTTCTATTGCGGCCGTGGCAATTGCAGCCCACGAAGTGGGGCATGCTATTCAAGATAAGGAAAATTATGTTTTTCTTCGTATTAGAGCAGCGTTGGTACCGGTTGTTAATTTAGTTAGTTATATGGGGTATTTTGCAATTTTAGTTGCTCTATTAGCTGGTGCTATGCAATATTTTATGTTTGGTATTTATATTTTATTAGCGACTTTTGTTTTTCAGTTAGTTACCTTACCGGTTGAGTTAGATGCTTCAAGACGTGCTAATGAACAATTATTGCAATTAGGAATTATTGAATCATCGGAAAAAGAAAAAACGAAAGCAATGTTAACAGCTGCCGCATTAACGTATGTTGCCGCTTTAATAGCCACTTTATTAAATATTTTAAGATTATGGCTCATGTCACGAGGGCGATAATGAATGGTGTTTTTTTAGTCGCAAAAGAAGTTAATGAAACTAGTCATGAAGTAGTACAACGTTTAAAAGAAAAATTACAGGTAAAAAAAGCTGGGCACGCTGGCACCCTTGATCCATTAGCGGAAGGATTATTAGTAATTGGTGTCAATGATGCAACCAAATTATTATCAATTTTAATTGATAGTGATAAAGAATATATTGCGACCGGAAAATTAGGTGTTAAAACTGATACAGCTGATATTACTGGTGAAGTTATAAAAACAACCACTACTAATTTTTCGCAGGATGAGATGCAAATGGTGATTGATAATTTTCCTAAAGAATATCAACAAGAAGTTCCCAAATATTCAGCCACAAAAATTGCTGGTAAAAAGTTATATCAATATGCGCGGGAAAATTTAGATGTGGTTTTGCCAAGCAAAAGGGTTTTTATTAAAGAAATGCAGTTGCTTGCATTTGATGCGCAAGAACAAACTTTTCAAATTAAGGTAACAGTTAGTAAAGGGACATATATTCGGGCTTTAATAGAAGATATTGCCGCTAGTTTAAAAGCAAATGCTACTATGGTGGCATTATGTCGAACCAAACAAGGTAATTTTACTTTAGAAAAAGCCAAAAAAATAGTTGATATAAATGCTAATGATATGATAAGCGTTAATGAATTATTGGTAGATTTTCCCAAAGAAACGATTTCTTTTGCGCAAATCGCCGATGGACAATTGCTTGATAATCCAAAAAACTATGATTGGTTATTTTTAGTTGATGAAAGAGAAAATCCGCTGGCGCTTTATTGTCGTTATGAAAAAGATAGTAGTAAATTAAAACCTTGGAAAATGTTACAAAAAAAGCAATAATGGTTGCATGAAATAACATTTTAGTGTATATTAGTTTTGTACCTATCGCTTGGATTTTGGTAACTCCAACCTTAATCTAGGGTTAGGCGAATAAAAAAAGAAAGGAGTGCAAAAATGGCTTTAATAAAAGAAGAAAAAGCAAAAATAATGCAAAAATATGGCATGGAAAAAAACGATACTGGATCAGTAGAGGTACAAGTTGCTATATTAACAGAAGAGATTAAACTTTTAACAGAGCATTTAAAAGAGCACAAGCAAGATTTTCATTCAAAACGAGGATTGTTAAAAAAAGTCGGGAAACGACGCAATCTATTAAATTATTTGTTGAAAAAAGATGTGCCCCGTTACCGAAAGTTAGTTAAAAGTTTAGGTTTAAGAAAGTAAAAAAATTGGACGCTCTTTTTGAGTGTCTTTATTATGAGGAGGAATGAATATGAAAGGAAAATATGAATTAGAATTTGCGGAAAGTAAAATAGTAGTTGAAACTGATTACTTAGCAAAACAAGCAAATGGTGCTGTTTTAGTGCGCTATGAAGATACAGCTGTATTAACAGCTGCAACTATGAGTCCAGAGCCGATTGATGCTGACTTTTTTCCGCTAATGGTACAGTATTATGAAAAATTATACGCCGTGGGAAAAATACCAGGCGGTTTTATTAAAAGGGAAGGAAGACCAACTGATAATGCGACTTTAACAGCGCGTTTAATTGATCGTCCTTTACGCCCGATTTTTCCAGACGGTTTTCGTAATGAGGTGCAAGTAATTAATGAAGTGTTAAGTGTTGATCAAGATAATGCACCAGAAATGGCTGCTTTGTTTGGTAGTTCTCTTGCGCTAGCAATTAGTGATATTCCGTTTGAAAACCCGGTTGCTGGTGTGGTAGTTGGGCGCGTTGATGGTGAATTTGTGATTAATCCTTCAGCGGAAGAAAAAGAAAAAAGTGATTTGGAATTAATTGTGGCTGGTACTGAAGATGCCATTAATATGGTCGAGGCAGCTTGTACCGAAGTTCCAGAAGCAGATATGGTTGATGCGATGATGTTTGCTCATGAGGCCATTAAAAAGTTAGTTGCTTTTCAAAACAAAATAATTAAAGAAATTGGTCAGGATAAAGTAACGGTACAATTGATGAAAATAGAAGATGAGATAAAAGAAAAAATTATCGATTATGCACAAAAAGATATGAAAGAAGCTTTATTAGTTAAAGAAAAACTAAAAAAATATGCCGCTATTGAAGAAGTAAAAGTAAAAACAAAAGAACATTTTTTAGGTGAAGAAGAAGATGAAAAGTTTGCTGCGCAAATTGAAATGGTTTTAGAAGAATTAGAAGCAAAAATTATGCGTGATTTAATTATTGATGAAGAAATAAGAACAGATGGTCGTAAATTAGATGAGATAAGACCACTTCATTTAGAAATTGATTTATTAAATCGCACCCATGGTTCGGCACTTTTTACACGGGGTGAAACCCAAGTATTAGGAGTAGTTACTTTAGGTGCTTTAGGGGAACATCAAATATTAGATGGTTTAGGCATTGAAGAACAAAAAAGATTTATGTTGCATTATAATTTTCCACGATTTAGTGTTGGTGAAACTGGTCGTTATGGTCCACCAGGAAGAAGAGAAATTGGCCATGGTGCTTTAGGTGAAAAAGCATTGTTACAACTTTTACCTTCCGAAGAAGAATTTCCTTATACGATTCGAGTGGTAACAGAAGTTTTAGAAAGTAATGGTTCATCATCACAAGCTAGTATTTGTGCCGCAAGTATGGCATTGATGGCTGCTGGGGTACCAATAAAAGCACCAATTGCTGGAATTGCAATGGGTTTAATTAGTCGTGATAATGATTATAAAATATTAACTGATATTCAAGGTTTAGAAGATCACATGGGTGATATGGATTTTAAAGTGGCTGGTACCGAAAAAGGTATTTGTGCACTGCAAATGGATATCAAAATAACAGGTGTCACAAAAGAAATATTAACGGAAGCTTTAGCAGAAGCTAAAAAAGCAAGGTTGGCAATTTTACATGCCATGAATGATGTTATTGCAGAACCGCGCAAAGAGTTAAGCCCGTATGCACCAAAAACAAAAATGATTAAAATCGCTCCCGAGAAAATAAAAGAAGTAATTGGTCGTGGCGGCGAAACTATTACTAAAATTATTTTAGAGGCTAGTGATGTTTTATCGGTAACTGATAAAAGAGCAGTTAAGGTCGATTTAGAAGATGATGGCCGTATTATTATTTACCATAATGATTATG
>PXDA01000066.1 GCA_003566505.1 Mollicutes bacterium | reverse complement strand
CTTTTTCTCAAAATTATTTTTTATAACTATACAAACCGTGGACATTACAATAAACCAAAATTTCATATTCTTCAGGGATTTTTTTAAAAGTCACCTTTGGCTCATCGCTAACTTTTAATTTTCTCTTAATAACACCCTTGTCAGCAACTAAAGCAATCCACTCAATATAATGTTTTTCTTCCATTGGGTGCATTTTCTTTCCAACCTGTACGTTAATTTCTTGTTCCTTTTCTTCGACATGGGGTAGATGCGTTTCTTGCACCGTTTCATCCTGATTTTTTGCTAAATGGACCATATCCTGTCCACAACATACTAAAGTTCCACCACCATTATACAAAAGATCAACAACGTTCCCACAAACCTCACACTTATATATTTCCATATATGCCTCCTTACTATACACAATATAATCAAATTATAACACAAAAAAAAATAATTAAAAAATTAATCATTTTTTCGTACTATTCTTTTTGCAAAACCAACAATATCTTGTTCTTCTTCCGGCGCTAAATCACCATCATAAACATCAAGCAACATCTCAACCAACAAGCGCATTTCTTGTAATTCTTGTAATTGCGTATTTTTTTCACAATCTGGTAATACAATTTCATATTGCTGCAAAAAATTATCTAAAATATGACCATGTTTTTGGACAAAATTACTATAACCTAATTTTTTAACCTCACCGATTGTTACCAACCCACGATATTTAACTTCTTGCGCCCAACGCCAAACTTCTGAATGCCAAGCCATATGATCTTTTTTTATTTTTTCGTTTTCCAAAACATTTAATTTTCGCGGCAATTCAAGATCAACCAAGCGTAAGTCATCGGAAACCGCAACTTGCTTTATCTCCCATCCTTTTTTACTAGTCAAAGCGACTAATTCATCATAGTCTTCGCCTAAACATTTTTTAGTAAAAATTGATTGCTCTAAACAATCACCGATTGTTTTAAAACCGCATCGATATAATTTATTAATTGTCATTATCGAAAGTGGAAGCGCAAAAATGTTTGTTGTCAAGTTTATCGCTTCATCATTCTCATTTATCATAAAAGCACGCGGAATATCTAATTTTGCTAATTCCTGATAAATTCTTTTGCGACTATTTTTGCCTATTTTCAAAGGAATAATACCATAGCTAGTAAATCTTGTGTTTTCGGGACAATCATAGCAAAGAAAATCAGAAATATTTTCTATTTGAAAATGAGCAAACTTTTTTTTCGCTTGACTCGGAATATTTAAATCATTTAATTTTATGTTTAATTTATTTTCATCTAATCTTTTCATAACTCACCTACCGGTAACTTATATTAACATAACGCCCTAAAAATGACAATTACTTCTTTAACTCCAATATCATATCACGTAATTTAGCAGCTTTTTCAAAATCTAATTCCTCCGCCGCTTTTTTCATATCTTTTTCCATTTGCGCTATTACTTCTTCATCACTTACTTTAGCATCTTCTTCTAATACCTTTTCATAATTACCTACTAAATCACGAATTTCTTTTACAATTGTTTGTGGTTCAATATTATTTTCTTCATTATATTGTAATTGTATTTTTCGTCTTCTTTCCGTTTCTGCAATTGCCTTTTTCATTGCTTCACTCATCCGATCAGCATACAAAATAACATGACCATTTTTATTACGGGCCGCCCTACCAATCGTCTGAATTAAACTGCGCTCACTACGTAAAAATCCTTCTTTATCAGCATCCATAATCGCAATTAAACTTACTTCCGGCAAATCTAATCCTTCTCGAAGTAAATTAATACCAACTAAAACATCAAATTTTCCTAACCGTAAATCACGAATAATTTTCAGTCGCTCCAATGTTTTAATTTCATTATGCATATATGCTACTTTATAACCATAATTTTCTAAGTATTTTTTCATTTCTTCCGCCATGCGAATTGTTAAAGTTGTTACTAATGTTCGTTCATTACGTTCAATTACTTGATTAATTTTTGCCATTAAATCATCAATTTGATTTTTTGTCGGTTGTACACTAACTAACGGATCAAGTAATCCGGTGGGCCGGATTATTTGTTCTATTACTTGATACCCTTTTTGCAATTCATAATCACCAGGTGTTGCGGATAAGTAAATAACTTTATCCATTTTGCTTTCAAATTCATCAAATTGCAAAGGACGATTATCAAGTGCGCTGGGAAGACGAAAACCATAATCAACTAAAGTTTGCTTGCGGGCGCGATCACCATTAAACATCCCTCTAATTTGTGGTAGTGTTACATGTGATTCATCAATTATCATTAAAAAATCATCACCAAAAAAATTAATTAACGTCGTTGGCATTTCGCCAGCTTCTTTATGGGCGAGATGCCTTGCATAATTTTCAATTCCTTGACAAAATCCTGTTTCACGCAACATTTCCAAATCATAATTTGTTCTTTCTTTTAATCGTTGATATTCCAATAATTTATTTTCTTTTTTTAACTTTGCTAATTGTTCTTCTAATTCCTTTTCAATTCTTTGCAACGCCTCTTGCAACTTTTTTTCACTTGTAACAAAATGACTAGCAGGAAAAACCGTAATACTACGCACTGTTTTTATCACTTCGCCTGTCAGAGGATCAAAAACATTTATTTTTTCAATTTCATCATCAAAAAGATCTAATCTAATTGCTTTTTTTCGCTCAGCAATCGGTAATATTTCAATAATATCACCACGAACACGAAAACTTCCTCTTCGCAGATCCATTGTTGTTCTTTCATACTGCATTTCAATTAATTTATTGATTATTTGATCACGATCAACCTTATCATTTATATTAAAAGTTATCATTTTGTTAATATAATCTTCCATATCACCAATGCCATAAATACAAGAGACTGATGCCACTACAATCGTATCATCTCCTTGCAATAAAGCGGAAGTTGCCGCATGGCGTAGTTCATCTATTTCTTCATTTATCGCGGCATCTTTTTGAATATAAGTATCGGTATGAGCAACATAAGCCTCTGGTTGATAATAATCATAATAGGAAACAAAATATTCAACGCGATTTTCCGGAAACAATTCCTTTAATTCACTATATAATTGACCTGCCAATGTCTTATTATGGACAACAATAAGTGTTTTCTTGCCCAATTTTTCAATAATATTGGCAATCGTAAAAGTTTTTCCGGTTCCGGTTGCCCCCAACAAAATTTGTTGTTTTTCGCCATTATTAAAATTATCAACCAAAGAAGCTATTGCTTTTGGTTGATCACCCGCTGGTTGATATGATGAAACTAATTTAAATTTCATTTGCCTCACCTTTTCGCTGTTATTATATCATAATTTTTAGATAAAAAAAAAGCAATTGCTTGCTTTTAAAAACCCCATCTTTTTACTTCAAATTGTACCGAACCATCTTGTCTTGTTATAGAGCGAATATCACTTAATTCATCCCTTTCGCTAACGAAAGCGAGATCAAATAAGATAGTTCCTTCGGCAAAGCGATTTTCCAAAGCAATACCACGATCTAGCACGATTGTTAATTTTTCATAATCATCAAAACTAATTTTTACAATTGTGCCACAACTAAATGACTGTCCGTTTGATAAAGCTGGTGATGGTGCCGCTACAACACGCACCTTGCCATATTCATCATCTTCATAATAAACACCATCTTCAACCAAATTATGACCCGCTTGAAAACAAGCTAAATTTCCTCGTCCATCACAACCACGACAATCAGCACCATATCCGGTCAAATTTCCATAATACACGCCACTTGGTCCTGTTCCCACGTGCTTAACTTTCGTTTTTTGCTCTTGCAATAGTACTTTTTCTTCCTCATAAAAAACTTCCACACCTTCTTGGCCCGGACTCACCACTAATTCTTTTCCTTGTGGCATATTGCTTTTATATATTATTTCGGTTTCATATGGTTGGATATCATAATTTAAACTGAAACTCTTATTGATATTATCATTTTTGCTTACTAAATTTACTTCATGGGATTCTAAAAATCCAAATAGTGCTAGAATACTTATCACCGTGAAATTGATCCATTTGCCTATTGCTTCTAGCAAATACAAATTCATAATTTTTCACCTCAGATATATCACATTTTAGCATTTTTTGAGGTTTAAGTCAAATATTTCGCAGGCATTATGATTTAACTGTTTGCGCGCTTCATCTCGCGTTATTCCCTTTATTTCCGCAATTTTATCAATAACATGTATTATTTTTTCACTATCATTTTTCTTTCCGCGAAACGGCACCGGCGCTAAATAGGGACTGTCAGTTTCCGCTAAAATTTTTGTTAAATCAATATTGGCGACAACATCGGCGATTGGTTGGTTTTTTTTGAAAGTCACAATCCCATTGACACCTACTAAACAATTAATTGATATAAACTCTTTAGCCGTTTGCAAATCATAGCTAAAACTATGAACCACTCTTTTCAAATCAGGATAATCACGTAAAATCGACAATGTATCAAAAGCAGCGTCACGACTGTGAACAATGACCGGTTTTCCGTGCCTTTTGGCTATTTCTAATTGCGCACGAAATATTTCTTTTTGTTTTTCGGGGTTGACACCATAATGATAATCTAAACCTATTTCACCAAGAGCGACAATTTTTTCATTTTGGAGGTTTTTTTCAATAAAATTAGCAACCTCTTCATTCCATTCCGCAACATTATGGGGGTGAATTCCCAGCGCACCGTAAACATTGGTGTGCTTTTTACACAATTTTAAAATTTCTTGATTTTCACCATAACTACTCCCGCAGTTTATAACTATTATTTCCTTATAATTATTAAGCAAAATCTCGAGATCATCATAATAATTACTCAATAAATGAGCGTGGGTATCGATTAGCATTTTTCCCCTCCTTTGGCAAAAAAATAAGAAGCGTTACGCTTCTCATTTATCATCAACCGCCCTTTTTTATTCTTCTTCTATCACTATATCATATCTTCAGTAAATCGCAAACCCTCTTTTACAATTCGACAACTTACTTTACATTATTTCTGACAAAACTTTTTCTTTATCAACACGAGCAAATAAAACTTTTCTTTCCCCAATCCTATTGCCCACTAATTCATCCGAATATCCTTTTAAGTCCTTTATATCCAATGGTTTTACATTTAGTTGCGCAAAAATTTCCGCAGCCGTTTGAGGTAAAAATGGTTGAAGGAGCGCTGCTCCTTGTTTAATTGTATCAGACAAATTATACAAAACTGTTTCCAATGCTGCTTGATCTTCTTTTGCTAAATGCCAAGGTTCTCTTTCATCAATATATTTATTGGCTTGATTAAAAATATCAAAAACGATATTCAATGCCTCGGCAACACGATATTCATCTAATTTTGTAACAGCTTCCGTTCGAAGTTTAGTAACTCTTTTTTGTAGTTGCTGTTCTTTTTCGCTATTTTTTTGAGCAGCCGGAATAACACCATCACAATATTTTTCAATCATTTTTAAAGTGCGATTTATTAAATTGCCTAAATTATTAGCTAATTCGGCGTTAACTTTATCAATAAACAT
>PXDA01000061.1 GCA_003566505.1 Mollicutes bacterium | reverse complement strand
GTGGTGACTGGAATCATTATCGTCGGGCGGTGCTTGTGGAAATTGATGGAAAAAAAATAGCAGGTGCTATCCTACCTATTCCTCATTCAGGGCGTGATGATCAACCCTTTGGTGAATATGTCGATAACCGTAGTGGTAATACCGGTGCTGGTATTAATTTAAATAGTATTACTGATAATGATTTAGAGGGTGTTATTGATATTTATTTTTACAATAGCATCGTCCCAGGAAGCAACCGGATTGATGAAAGAGCACAGGAGCGAGTGCTTGAGGCAGCTTTTTTTGAAAGGTGAAAAAATGAAAAAAATATTATTATTATTTTTGTTTTTCTGTCCTATTATAGCGCCGCAGGCTATTATTGATGAAGAATATCAATATGATTTATATCGGGCGCGTGTTTTAGAAGTAGAAGAAAAAGTTATCATTGAAAATGGCGAGCGTCATGTTCGTCAAGAAGCAAAGATTGAAATAATAAATCGAGATTATCGTGGCACAAAAACAAGTATTACCAATCATTTAACTGGTGATATTCATTATGATATGCCTTTGCAAGAGGGAACAATTATTAGTGTTCATCAGGAAAATGATAGTTTTTATTTTGTTGGTTATGATAATACGAATGCCTTAATTCTTTTAATTTTAGTATTCTTAGGTTGTATCGTTTTAATTGGTGGTATAAAGGGATTAAAATCGCTTCTAGCATTAAGTGTTACTTTAAGTATCATAGTTTTGGTTATGATTCCCATGTTATTACAAGGGATTAATCCTATTTTAGCTTCTATTTTTGTTTGTACTATCGCTACAATAATAACCTTTTTTATCATTGCGGGCATTAATCGTAAAACTATTGCTGCTACGCTTGGTACTTCAGGTGGATTAATTTTAGGTGGTTTGATAGCTTATGTTTTTGGTATTCTAGCACGCTTAAGTGGTTTTAGTTCACCTGATGCTTCGATGCTTTTATATTTACCAGGAGCGCCCACTTTTGATTATCGTGGTTTATTATTTGCTGGTATAATTATTGGTGCTTTGGGAGCGGCAATGGATGTGGCAATTTCGATTGCATCTTCATTAACTGAATTAAAAAAAGAAAACCCTAATATTTCTAATAAAAATATGATTAAAGCGGGCTTTAATATTGGACGCGATATCATGGGGACAATGATAAATACTTTAGTGCTTGCCTATGTTGGTAGCGCTATTACAATGTTATTATTATTGGTTGGATTTGGCACTTCATTGTTTCATCTTATTAATTTAGATTTTTTTGCGACCGAAGTAGTGCGTGCGATTGCCGGTAGTGTCGGATTGCTCTTTGCAATTCCTTTAACAATTATGGCATTTGTAATGTTGCCTTGGAAACAAGAAGGAGGAAAACATGAGACTGATTAGTTTTTTACTTTTATTTTTAATGTTATTTTTCCCGATTATAGTTGATGCTTGTCCGCATTTTGATGAAGATGGAAATTTATTTTTGTTATATTATGATTCAGAAAATTATGATATTGTCATTGTTGAATATCCTAAAAATCATTATCATCAAATTTATCATTATGATCAAGATGAAAATATGATTGCCGAAAAATTTGAAATTCCTTTTTTTGCACCAATGCAAATCGATTATGAAGTTGATATTTTTACGCCGGTAAGTGATGAGCCATATTATGTTGATATTGACAATCTATCTGTTACTGGGGAAAAAGTGCGTCTTGATATTGATTTTTCACAAACAAAGGAAAACTTAATGCCCAAAGTAGATGATATGACTAGTCGTTTATCTTATTACATTAATACCAAATTGATTAATGAAGATTTACATAGTAATATTTATCAAAAGATTAATAATTATAATGAAGAATTCGCAATTGAAAAATTAGATGCTGATATATTTTATATTGGTGCTAGTAAAAAAATAATGGATCAAGAGTGGCGGTCTGAAGAAAAAACAATTCGTGATTTTTGGGACCCAGTCGAAGTTCATTATCCGCTTGAAGATGACCTGCAAGATTTTATGTTGTTACAAATTGATAGTTTTAATCGTGAAGTAATTACTATTCAGAAAAAAGATTTTCAAATTGAAGATGATTATATCGTTTTTACTGCTAATGAAGAAAGTTATTATCAAATCACTGCACAAAATGATAATTTTACTACCCAAGAAATTATTAACGAAGATTATGAAGAAGATGAAAATGTTATTACCGATGAAGACCAATCTACTAATATTATGGGAGTCATCATTTTAAGTATCATCGGAATTATTATTGTTATTGCTGTATTATTTTTTATTAGTAAAAAACAAATTACGATTACAGAAGAATAGGAGCGAAAAAATGAATGATGAAAAAATTCCTTATCATGTTGGGATTATCGTTGATGGTAATGGTAGGTGGGCGGAAGAAAGAGGTTTGTCAAGAAGTGCTGGGCATCAAGCAGGCGCAAAAAATTTGGATGAAGTAATTGATTTAGTTTTTAAAAAAGGTGTTAAATATTTAAGTATTTTTGTTTTTTCAACCGAAAATTTTAAAAGAAGCCAAACAGAAGTTGATTTTTTAATGAAATTAATTAAGCATAAATTTACTAAAGATTTTAAGCGTTTTAAAAGGGATCAAATTAAAATGGTTGTTTCGGGTGAAAAAAAACCTTTAAGTGAAGATATTATTAATATTATTGAAAAAATTACGGAAGAAACGAAAGATTTTACCCATCGAACATTAAATATTTGCTTAAATTATGGTGGGCAGCAAGAAATTGTTGCCGCTAGTAAAAAAATGTATTATGATATAATTAATAATGAGGTTGATATTGATATGATTGATGAACAAAAATTTCATCAATATTTATATCAGGATTTGCCACCAATTGATTTATTGATTAGAACTAGTGGTGAACAAAGAATAAGTAACTTTATGTTATATCAACTAGCTTATGCCGAACTTTATTTTCCGAAAATTTATTTTCCTGATTTTGACAAGGAAGATTTAGAAAAAGCAATCGCTGTGTATAACAAAAGAGAACGAAGATTTGGAGGATATAATGATAGCAAATCGCATTCTTAGCGCATTAATAATTTTATTAATTATTACTCCTATTGTTATTATAGGTGGCTTTGTTTTTCAACTGGCTGTTTATGGTTTAGCTTTATTAGCTTTAAAAGAGTTTTTGGATATTATGGAAAAGAAAAAACAAATTCCTTTATTTGTTAAGTTTATTTCTTATGTAATGTTAAGCATCTATATTTTTGCTTTTGAATATTATGCTGTGACAATGACATTTGATTTGCGTCTTTTATCTGGTTTGTTTCTTGTTTATCTTTTACCAACTATTATTTATAATAATGCTAAGCAATATAATATTAGTGATGCTTTTTTCTTAACTGGTGTTTTGTTTTTTTTAGCTTATAGTTTTAGTTTATTAATTTTGATTCGTTTTATTTCCATTGATTATTTAATTTTCCTACTAATTATTACTATTATTGGTGATACATATGCTTATTTTACTGGTATGCTAGTTGGCAAAACTAAAATGTTAATTAATATATCACCGAAGAAAACTTTAGAAGGTGCTGTTGGTGGTTTTATGATGGCGGTAATTATTGGCTGTATTTTTTACATTCAAGTTATTGACCCGACAGTTGATTTGCAAACTTTAATTATCGTTACAAGTTTTCTTGCTATTTTAAGCCAGTTTGGTGATTTAATATTTTCGGCTATTAAAAGATATTATAATTGCAAAGATTTTTCTTCTTTAATTCCTGGTCATGGTGGTATATTAGATCGTCTTGATAGTATCCTTTTTGTTTTAATTGGTTATGTTTTCTTTTTAACATATTTATAGGAGGTAGTAATGACTTTAATTTTATTTTTATTAATAATCGGTTTAATTATTTTTGTTCATGAACTAGGTCATTTTGTTTTCGCCAAAAGATCTGGTGTTTTTGTTTACGAATTTTCGCTTGGCATGGGGCCGCGAATATATTCCTTTCGCCGGCCTAATGATGAGACCATTTATAGTATAAGAGCGTTTCCAATTGGTGGTTTTGTTAGTATGGCTGGTGAAGAAATAACCGATGATGAAAATGTCCCCAAAGAAAAGAAGATGCATGCGAAACCCTGGGGACAACGTTTTTGGATAATCACAGCTGGCGTTATTTTTAATTTTTTGTTTGCTTGGGTTTTATTATTGTTTGTCGGCATTGTTTATGGTGCACCTACTAATCAACCAGTTATTGATAAAACAGTGGAAGGACATGAAATTGCTGAAAAAGATATTGGACAAGGGGATATAATAACGGCTGTTAATGATGTTAATGTGAATTCAATTGATCGTCTTCAGTTAGAATTATATTTAAATGAAGGGGAAGAAATAAAGTTAACATATTTAGCAAATGGTACGCAAAAAAATATTCATATTAATCCGAAAGAAAATGAAGAAGATGGTGAAAAATATTATACTTATGGATTTCAATTAAAATCTGAAATTGAATATGGTTTCTGGCCCGCTTTAAATTTTTCGATTACAAAATTTTATAATATTATTGAACAAATGGCTTTAGTAATAACAAATTTAATTAGTGGGGCGTTAAGTATGGATGCCGTAGCAGGTCCGGTTGGTATTTTTTCGGTTGTTGATGAAACGGCAAGTTATGGTTTTGCTAGTTTACTGATGTTAATTGCTTTGATTAGTATTAATGTCGGGTTTATTAATTTTCTACCATTACCAGCGCTAGATGGTGGCCGCTTATGGTTTTTATTGATTGAACGGATTAAAGGATCACCAGTTGCTCCACAAGTAGAAAATATGGTTCATACCATTGGTTTTGTTCTCTTACTTGGTTTAATAATATATATTACGATGAATGATATTATTAATTTGTTTTAAAAAAGTAGTATTTAAAATACTACTTTTTTTTACAAGCTTTTATTAAACCGCGAAATAAGGGATGGGATTTAATTGGGCGGCTTTTAAATTCCGGATGAAATTGACAGCCAATAAAATAGGGGTGGTTTTGATATTCAATGATTTCCACTAAGTTGGCTGTTTTATTAATACCTGAGAAAACCATACCGTTTTCTTCAAGAATTTTTTGATATTTATTGTTAAACTCATAACGATGACGATGGCGTTCTTTAATATTTTTTCGTTGGTATAATTTATGCGCTAGGGTATCTTTTTTTATTTCACAATCGTAATTACCAAGTCGCATGGTGCCACCAAGATTAATGATATTTTTTTGCTCCTCCATAATATCAATGACTAAATGTTTGCTTGATTTATTAAATTCACATGAATCAGCATCTTTTAATTGACAAACATGGCGCGCAAATTCAATGGTAGCAAGCTGCATGCCAAGACAAATTCCTAAAAAGGGAATGTTATTTTCTCGCGCATATTGAATTGCTTTTATTTTTCCTTTAATACCACGATTACCAAAACCACCAGGAACAATAATGCCATCAATGTTGGCAAAAATTTTGTTAAGGTTTTTCTTTTCTAAATTTTCGGAGCTAATCCAGTTAATATTAACTGGCACATTTTCATCATAACCAGCGTGTTTAGCT
>PXDA01000027.1 GCA_003566505.1 Mollicutes bacterium | reverse complement strand
GGGGTGGCACAGATACAGTAGATTTTAGTGCCCTACCAGGTGGATGGCGTTTTGATGCTGATGCCTTCTTAAACCCAAATCGTCATGGAGCTGTATATCCATGGTGGGATTTAGGAAGTAATCATTTAGTAAGAGGTAAGTTTTGGACATCTAGTGCATCAGAACTTGCTGAAGGTTCATGTGAAGTACCAGGTGGTGGCGGTCGTTTATTTGGTGATATTAATAATGATGGTGATATAACAGAAGCTGATAGTGCGTTATTATCTGATTATATTTTAGAATTAGAAAGTTTAGATGCAGCTAGTATTTACGCCGCTGATTTAAATGGTGACGGTGATGTTAATGTCCAAGATTTAGTATTGTTAGAGCAATATTTGTTAGGTTTAATAAATACCTTCCCAGTATGTAGTGGTACAGCTTGGTATCGTGGTTTGCAACAAGCTGAAGAAGGTGTTCATCGTTGGGCGCAACATATGGGTGATGGTTATTCGGTGCGTTGTTTAGTTGAAGCAGAACCTACGGTTGCTTGTGGTGAAACATTAATTGATGATAGAGATGGCAATGAGTATACAACTGTTCAAATTGGTGACCAATGTTGGATGGCCGAAAATTTAAAATATTTACCGGAAGTTCATTCAAAAAGTGAATTTTCTGACTGGCATTGTAACGCTGAACCTGAACCAAAATATGGTGTCTATGGATATGATGATAATGATTTAGCGGGCGCAAAGGCGACTACTAATTATGCAGAATATGGTGTTTTATATAACTTTTTTGCAGTTTCAGAAGAAGATATATGTCCTGAAGGATGGCAAGTTCCATCTAATGTTGAATTTGGTGTATTAGAAGCATATTTAAATGATGGTGGAGATTGTGCTGCCGCTAGAAATGATAAGTGGAATGTTTGCCAAACGTCCGATTGTTCACCGTCCGGTTCTAAATTAGCAAGTAGTTCAACTTCGTGGACGAGCGGTGATCTTGTAAACCATACTGATTTTGGTAACTCAGGTTTTAATGCCTTACCAGGAGGATTTAGAGTGCCTGATCGCGGATCGGGAGATGATAAACAGTTTGGTGATTCAGCTCGATTTTGGACACTTAGTGAACGAACAAATGAAAATCATCTAAGTGGGTGGACATATTGGATATACCATAATAATGATAGTATGGTTCGTGTTTATGATCGTGCACTTGTTGGTGCTTCAGTTCGCTGTATAAAAAAAGCTACAGTTTCGAAACCTGCTCCCATTATGATATATGATTGGTATGATCTTGACGATGTGCGCAATAATAATGTTGGTCGCGTATATAAATTGGCAAATCATTTAGATGAAAATACTAATGGTTATACAGAAGTAGTAGCGGAAAGAGATATGAAAGACACGTTTTCAGAGACGTTTGGAAGTTGGAGTGGACATGACGCTGGCGAACAATTTAAACTTGCTTATGCACCGCTTTCAACAATAATTTTGGCACAAGATACTGATGATGATTCTAGTGTGGATGTGCAAATTGTGGATGCTTCTGAAGGAATCATAGAACTTATGGAAGATACTGAGCGAGGATTATATATTGAATATCAAACGACTGAAGTAATATCACATGGTTGGAAACCAATGTCATTTGCGGGAATTTTTGATAGTAATGGTTATGAAATAAGAGATTTGATGATTAATAGACCGTTAGAATCAAATGTTGGATTATTTAGCCAAATGGATACTGAATATCTAGATGGATATGTAAGCGGCGAACCAAAACTAAGTAATATGGCACTTATTGATGTTGATATAATAGGTCGTAACAATGTAGGTGGAATAGCTGGTGAGGGTTATGGTACAATAACAAATTCTTATGTAACTGGAAGTGTGGAAGGGAATAGTTACGTTGGTGGTTTAGTTGGTGACAATGGTTATGGGGAAATAAGAGACTCTTATGCCGAGGTCGATGTTAAAGGTGGCGGAACTAGAATTGGCGGTTTGGTTGGACTTGCTTTTACTATTATTAATTCATATGCGACTGGTAATGTTCAAGGTGGTGATTATGTTGGTGGTTTAATTGGTCATTTTAATTGGCAATGGGGCGGAAGCACAGTAACAAATTCATATGCAACTGGGAGTGTTGAAGGCGATAGTCATGTTGGTGGTTTAATTGGTCGCACACATTATTTTGTTGTAGTAGAGGATTCTTATTCAACGGCTTGGCGTGTTCAAGGAAATAGTCAAGTTGGTGGATTGGTTGGATCTACAGGGCCGAGAACTTTTACTATAAAAAATTCTTATTCGACAGCCTGGGTTAGAGGTGGAAGAGATGTAGGTGGTTTAGTTGGAAATGCCGATGGTGAAGGGCGCCCGGATATTATTGTTGAAAATTCATATGCAACTGGTGATGTGGACAATTGGGCTGAAGCATCTGTAGCGCAACGACGAAATTTTGGTGGATTAGTTGGTTACCTTGATGATTATGAAATAATAAAAAATTCATATGCAACCGGCGATGTTGATGGTTGGATGTATGCTGGTGGATTAGTTGGCCATAATAAACAGGGATATATTGAAAGTTCATATGCAACTGGTGATGTCTTTGCGACTCAATGGGTTGGTGGCTTGGTTGGTTTGAGTGAATATAATTGGATGGATCCAAAAATAGAAAATAGTTATGCAACTGGTAATGTTAGTGGCTTTGACTTTTTTGGCGGCTTGGTTGGTGAAAACCAAAGAGATAGTTGGGTGAATGCTACTATAATAAATTCATATTCAATTGGAAAAGTTGAATGTGGCATGGCCAACGAAGAAAATTGTACTAATTGGGGTGGTTTAGTTGGAACTGGTGTAGGTTCTTCAAGATCTTATTGGAATGTTGAAACGAGTGGAAAAGAAAGTTCATCTACCGGTAGTGGTCGAACAACATCTGATATGACATGGCCATATGTTAGAGATAGCGCTTCTGGCACTTATTATACATGGGATATGGAAGAGATTTGGACAGATTGGGATCATACTATTGTTGAAGATCATGAAGGAAATACAGGATATCCTGCTTTAAGGTGGCAAACTGAATAAAAAATAAGACATTGCTTAGAAAAAAATCGCAACAAACGCAACAAATAATGAATAAAAAATACCCTAAAGAATTAATAAAATTTTTCTAAAGGGTATTTTTATTAAATAATGGTAATAAAAAATATTAATTATATTTTTATCAGCATGGTCTTTAGCCTTGAAAAATATTTATAGAGGTGTATAATTTATAGTATCAATAAAATTTTAGGGGGGAATAATTGTGAATATTATTCCAGGCGATATTGTCATTATGTCAGATGTTGAGTTTATTGACGGTGAAAAAGATTATAGTAGAAGAGGACGTCCTTTTCTCGTATTGCTTGTAGATAAAGAGGAAGAGGTAAGAATTAGTTGTCTGCCATTTTCATCAAAAATCCAACAAATATTGTTACATAACAGGCAAAAACAATGTACTATTTGTGATCAATTAAGCCAACCATCGGTGATTGATTTATCAGCACTCTATGAAGAAGAAATTACAAAAGTAATTGATGTTGCTGATAATGTTGGTCAGGATTTTTTTCGTATCATTAAAGCATTTCAAGAATATCATTTGCAAAAAGAGTGCTCGAACAAAGTGCAGCAAATGTGAACTTGTATTGATTTATATAACGAACATGAGGATTTGGTAAGTAAAATATTGGAAGAACGGCGAAAAAGTTTATGGAAAGAAATACAATATAAACAAAAAATGCTTAGTTTTTCCGAGGAAGAAGATCCCATTACAAAAAGATTGCAACGAAAAAAACGCAACTATTATCAACGGCAAAAAGAGTCATTAAAAGCTGATTATTATTAAAAAAAACACAACCAATTGGTTGTGTTTATTTATTGAATTCAATTACGCGTCTTTGATAGGCGGTAATCGCCAATTCATGAAAAGGTGGCTTTTGGAAAGGAATTTTTGCATTTGTTAATAAATTTTCAGTTAATAGCGGATTTAAAATTAAAACAGGTCCTAGTAAATAAGTCGCAAACAGGTTTTTATCAATAATGAAATTAATATATTTTTTTTCTTGTGGTGAAATAAGAGCGTGACGATCACGACCATAAAGGTGGCTTAGTTGATTTTTAAACCCAACAACTGTAAAATTTTTAAGGGGACTAATAACATTATCATTATAACGCAGGCGTGAAAATCTTTTGGCATAAACGTTATATAGGCCAAGGCAAGAAATTAATTTGCCATCAGGTTTTTCAATGTATTTGCCAAATAATTCGATTGCATTTCCCGTTGCCAAAATTAAAGTATAATTATCAATTAATGCTTTTATTCCTTCCCGATAAGGTTTAAGTTTCGCGGCAACAATTGCTTGTTGTTTTTCGGTTGTCGGTCCTAAATATAAAATATCGATTTTTTCTTTGCTAAAAGCAGGTTGGTCATTTAAGTGCGTATAAATTATTTTTAATTTCGGAATAATGGTTTGTAAATATTTAATATTACCATTATCGCCATATAAATTCATATATTCAGGATATAATACTTCCATTTTAACCATGATTTTCACCTACAATTTCATCCTTTATTCTTTCGGCGATAGAATAACCATATAATTCATACGCAATAACAATTTTATCAATGTTTTTATTGTTTAAAAGTGCTGTGATATTTTGATAGGTATCATTTAGATAGATAATATTTTTTTTAATACCTGCTAATTGTAGGCGAATACCAAGGTCATAACAGCGACTGCCACAAACAATTATTTGTTTAACATCTTTGCGATTTAAAAATTCAAAATCGGTATCATAAAGCCAAGAAATATCTTCGCTGCCATGTGTTTTATCTTGGGTGTCGGTGACAAGTAAAACAAACGCCTTTTCCCCTTTTAAATTAGCAGTATAATCTAGTGCTAAGGAAGTAGAAATAGGATTTTGATTTTTTGCCAAGATGGTTATTATTTCTTGTTGCTTATTTTGATAAGTGCTGTGTCGATTGGCGATTAATTGGCTTTTTTTAAGGCTTTGTTTAATTGCTGATGGTTCTAAACCAATGGTGCGTAGGGCGGTAATAACAGCCGTTTGATTGTAAATGTTATAGATTGTTTTTGAAATAAGAGGATATTGATGACTTTTTTTATTTTCACTAATAGTTATTTCATCATTAACTTTGGTACAAAGAAAATGTGCTTCTGGAGCGTTAAATTGACATTTTTTGCAAAAAGCTTTCCCAATATGATGATGATGACGATATTTAAAATGAAGTAATTCAAAACAATTAGGACATACTTGAATGTCTTGGACAATATTTTTGCTTGATTTTTTTAATACATTTTTAACAGCAAAATAAATGCGGGGATTATTTGGTTGTAAAGCAGTAGAAATTAAATCATCGGCATTTAAAATAAGGGTTGTTTTTTTGGGAATTGCTTCGTTAATTTTTTTAAAAATAAATTCCACATGGCCATTTCTTTTAATGGAATCGCGAAAGAGATTTGTGCAAAGCAAATAATTGGGGACAACGTGATTATATACACGATCAGAAACACGTTCGTCAACTTCAAAAATACCCCAATTTGCATGGATGCGTCCTAGAAATGAACAAGAAGCAATTAATGTACTGGCAATACCACTATCCATATTTGATCCTTCATTATTTATTATGGTGTGATG
>PXDA01000036.1 GCA_003566505.1 Mollicutes bacterium | reverse complement strand
TTTCCTGATTATCTTTGATAAAGCCATAATGAATGGTGTGACTATCAACCTTTTTTAAATTAGCGCCGACAAAAATTTTATTAGCAATTGTAATAGCCTCTGGTCCGCTAATACGAATAATGCTAATTGCGCCAACGCCGAGTGCCGTTGCGATGCCGGCAATTGTTTTTGTCATTGGAACCAACCTCCTTTAAACCAATATATTGAGGTAATTTACGAGGATTTTTAAAAATAGTTAAAGAAACATACTTATCGATAAAACAAACTAACCAACTTTCTAAATATATTGGTGGTTTTATTGTAAGTGGAAACATATGTCTTTCAATAATGTTAGCTACTTTGGGATTAAAATATTGCGGAAAATTTCGCCGGGCGTTTTCTTTCGCCTCAGCAGCATGCACAAAACCATGTAGTTGCCAAATTGGTTTTCGTTTTTTATTTTTTTGCCAATCTTCATAATAAAAATCATGCAAAAGGGCACCAATAGTGGCGTTTTGATAATCTAATCCTAATTTACGACTCACACGAAAAGTTATTTTTGCTACTTGATAACAATGGTAATAAACACTTTCATCATGATGCTGATAATTTTTTCTTTTTTGAAACTCTTCATGTCTTATTATTTCATTTACTAAATAATAAAATTCTGCTTTTTCTTCCTTTTTCATTTTATCCCTCGTATGATTTAGTTTACTTTATTATGAAAAGCAAGTCAACAATTTAAAAAATAGTCAAAATGACTATTTTTCTTTATAAACAATATTAATGTGACGATTGGGCTCTTCGCCTTCACTTTCAGTTTCTAGTTTTTCGTACTCATTAATAATATTGTGTACTATTCGCCTCTCATAAGAGTTCATATAATCTAATTTGACTCCTATTTTAGTGGCAAGGACATCATCAGCAATAAAGCGAATATCACGTTCTAAGTTTTTTTGTTTTTCCGCTTGATATTTTCCAACATCAATTCGTACTTTTAAAGTATCACCAACTTCTTTACGCACAATTTGATTAATGATATATTGAATTGATTTTAAAGTGCGGCCATCTTTACCAATAATAATCCCGTTATTCTCAGCATTAAGATTAATTTTCAAATAATTTCCTTCAATATTAACTTCACATTTTATTTCATTACTCATTAATGAGCCGATTTCGGCCATCAATTGGACAATATAATCTTTTATTTCTTCTTTTTCAACCGTGCGAATAACTACTTTTTTAGATAATAAACTATTATTTTCTTCCTTTTCTTTAATTATTTCTTTTTCAAGATCAATTTTTTCAATTAATTCTTCTTCTTTTCCTTCATATTCTTTGATGTTAAACATTTTGCAACACCTTTCTTTCTCTTCGCTTTTTAATTATTAAATTTTGTAAAATAGTAAAGGTACTATTGAAAATCCAATAAAGCGCGATTCCAACTGATAAACTAAAGGAGATAAACGAAATGAAAACAATCATAAACTTCATAATCTTTTCCATCTGTTGTGCTTGTTCCCCAACTCCTGTGCTAGCTTTATTTAATTTAAAAGAATAATGGGTGGAAACAATAATTAAAGCGACAAAAATTAAATAATGTAACTCGCCGGCGCTAATCGCTTGCAACGGTGTTGTTTTTAAAACAAAGATCCCTAAAAAGTTTTCTTCAAATAAAACGGGAACGCGATTAATTGCTTGAAAAAAGGCAAAGAATAATGGAATTTGAATAACAGCAAACATACAACCCGCTAATGGTTTAATATTATGCTTTTTATATATTTGTAATTGTTCCTGTCCTTTTTTCATCATTTCGTCTTTATCATTTTTGTTTTTATATTTTTTTTCTAACTCTTCCAAATCGGGTTTAGCTGATTTCATGTTTTCTGATTGTTGTGCCGTTTTAGCCGTTACTGGGAAAATTAAAAACCGCAATAATAAAGTTACTAATATAATTCCTAAACCATAGCTACCAACCTTAGTGCCAATATTAATTAACAACCAAGCTATTGGGCGAACAAAAAAAGTATGCCAAATTCCTTCATAGGAATCGCTAATAATACTAAATTCACTACATTTTGGTATTTCACTAATATCAATGTCTTCGGAATCATAGGCATCGAGAGCTTCGCTTTCTTCCGGTAAACACAAGATATTTTCATAATAGACAACATCTTCGTGTTCAAAAGTCTGCAAACACCCTGTCATTAACATTAATACTAATGCTATTATTGTAATCTTGATTTTTTTGTTCATATTTCTCCCACTTCTAATAATTTATTTTTTTGGAAAAACTTTTCCATTTCTTTTCTTAGTTCTTCATAAGGTTTTTCTTCAATATTTTTTCGGCAAAGAATAATACAATTAAAACCTTTTTTAAACTGATACTGATCAATTATACTTCTTATTCTTCTTTTAATAAAATTACGTTTAACCGCGCTGGCATTTTTTTGGCTTACAGCAATACCAAAGGCATAATTTTCTTCCTTTGTCCACTCTAAATAAAATAAAAAATTAGCACTTTGCTGCGCTTTTATTGTTTGAAAAATTCGGGTAAATTCTTGATTTTTTTTTATTATATTAATTTTTTTCATTTCTCTCACCCGATTAAATCCTAACTAGATAATTTTTTTCTTCCTTTCGCACGCCGACGATTTATTATTTTGCTTTTCATGCGTGCAAAAAAGCCATGTTTTTTCTTCTTTTTTCTTACGTTTGGTTGATATGTTCTTTTCATGGTTTCACCTATTTTTCTCTCAATGTGTCTTAACAATTATATATATTTTTACTTTTTTTGTCAAATAAAATTATTATGATAGTTTTCCACATTTTTTTACACTTTTCCACATTGTTTTTTGCTCATTAAAAACCTATGTGCAAAAAATATGCACTTTTTGTGTGGAAAAAACATTTTCTATTGGTTTTTTCTCTTTTTTAGTGTAAAATATTAAATGAATTATTTGCAAAGGAGGTTGCACATGGATTATGACTCAATATGGTTAAGTTTTCTCGAAAAAATCGAACAAAATTTGACACCTATTAATTATACTACTTGGTTTGCTGACACTAAACTAATCAATTTAGACGATCATGCAGCAACCATCCTTGTACCTATTCATGTTCATAAAAAACATCTCAAAGAAAGTTATTATGATTTAATTGTTTCTGTTTTCTCGGAAGTTACAGGTTCTAATTTTACTTTTGAATTTGTAACAGAAGATGATTTAAAAAAGCAAACAAATGAAGAAAGTGAAATTGGGGTTCCTTCGGTGAAAAGTTTTCAATCTAACCTCAACCCTTCTTACACTTTTGAAAATTTTATCATTGGCGAAAGTAATAAATTTGCGGGGACGACAGCATTAGCAGTTGCCGAAAAACCTGGTTATATGTATAATCCGCTTTTTATTTATAGTAAATCAGGATTAGGAAAGACTCATTTACTACATGCTATTGGAAATTACATTGTGCAAAACTTAAACCAAAAAGTTTTATATGTTACTAGTGAACAATTTGTGAATGATTTTATTGAATTGTATCGTAAAAATAAAAAAGAAAACAATATTGAAGCAACCGAACAATTTAAAAGAAAATATCGTGATGTTGATGTTCTCATGATTGATGATATTCAATATTTGGAAATAGCAGCCAAAACACAACAAGAATTTTTTAACACTTTTAATGATCTTCATACGAAAAATAAACAAATTATTATTACTTCTGATCGTTCACCAGATGATTTAAAACAATTAGAAGAACGCCTGCGAACGAGATTTACTTGGGGTTTAATGGTTGATATTAAACCACCTAATTTTGATTTACGATTGCAAATTATTAATAAAAAAATTGATTCCCATGATTTAGCATCACCTTTTCCTGATGAAGCCAAAGAATTTATTGCCAGTAATTGTACTTCTGACATTAGAAAACTAGAAGGCGCGATCACAAGAGTAATTGCTTTTGCAACGATGATGAATAAAAGTAAAATCACCCCTGAATTAGCAATTGATGCTCTAAAAGACTATTTTGGTAATTGTGTAACTGGAAAAAATAAGATTGAGCAAGTTCTTCATGTTGTCGCCCAACATTATAATATTAGTATTGATGATATGAAAAGCAAAAAAAGAATTAGTGAAATAGCAGTACCAAGACAAATAGCAATGTTTATTTGCCGTACTATTTACAATGAAGCTTTAACTAAAATTGGTTTAGCTTTTGGGGGCAAGAACCATACTACTGTAATGCATTCAGTTGAAAAAATTAAAAACAAAAGCGAAGAAGATAGTGCTTTTAATCTAGAAATAAAAAAAATAATCGAAAAAATTGAAAAAGTATCGTAATTGATATTTTTTACACATTAAAAAACTAAAGCATTTTTATTACCTAAATTCATTTTTACACAATTTCAACATCTATAATAAAAATAAAAGAAAGAAATAATAAAAAAAGGAGTGAAAAAAAAATGAAAGTAAAAATAAAAAAAGAAATATTAATTAAACATCTTGATAATGTCGTAAAAGGTTTATCAAATAAAAATTTAATTCCAATTTTAAATTGTTTAAAAATTGATTTAAATAATGAAGGAATGTATTTAACTAGTACTAATAATGATATTATTATCAAAACTTTTATTCCAGAGAAAGAAATAGAAGAAATTTTAGAAACGGGTACCATAGTTATAACAGGACGTCTTTTTTACGAATATATTAAAAAATTAGAAGAAGATATTATTCTTTTAGAAGAATTAATTGAAAACAAATTACGTATTTTTACACCGAAAGCTTTTTCTGATATTAATTGTAATGATAAAAATGATTTTCCTAATCTTGATTTTAGTGAAAAAAAGAGTTTTATTACTATCAATTCTGATTTGCTAAAAAAAGTAATTAACAAAACAATCTATGCTAGTGCAACAAGTGAAGATCGTCCTATTTTAACCGGTTTAAATCTTAAAATAAATAAAGATGAAATTATTTGTACTGCAACTGATTCTTATCGAATAGCGACTAAAAAAATAAGTTTAAAAAACAAAATTGATGAAGAAATAAATTGTGTTATCCCCGCTAAGAATTTACAAGAATTAGTAAAAATATTAGAGAATAATGTTGCTGATGTTGAATTGCATGTTTATAATAATAGAATTTTATTTAAAACCGGTGATTTATACTTTATTTCAAGACTCATTAATGGTAACTTTCCTAATATTAATGAAATAGTAAAAAATCAAAGTGAAATAGATATTAAAGTAAATTTAAATAATCTTTATCACGCGCTTGATCGAACAACTTTATTAGCAAGAGAAGAAAATAAACAAACAGTTAGTTTATGTATTGAAGAAGATCAATTAAAATTAAAAGCTGTTATTCCTGAAATAGGAAAAGTAGAGGAAATAATTGAATTAGATGAAAAAGGGAAAGAAAAATTTGAAATTTCATTTTCCGCCCGCTATATGATGGATAGTTTACGAAATGTAAGTGGGGATAGTATAAATTTATCTTTTAAAAATGCTATTGCTCCTATTATCGTTCGGAGCGATGAGGAAGAAGATTATATACAATTGTTTCAACCAATTCGTACTTATTAAATTACCGAAAGGTAATTTTTTTTTGGACAAAAAAGATGTTGTTTTAAACAAAAAAAAGAAAATAAAGAAAAAAACAATATAATATGGTAGAAAATAAAAGAAAGGAGTTATTCTGTGAAAGAATATGAAATTAACGAACACACTAATGCTTTAATTCCTTTGTCAGAAAATAAGACACAAATAATAGAAGATGAAAACACGTTAGAAGTGGAAAGGAAAACGATTGATATCGTTGATGAAAGTTGTAAATTTTTTGGCAGTTCTTATCAAGGAAGATTTGAAGGAACCAAAAAAATGATAGGTCCGAAAATTTATAAAGCACCTATTATTGTGGAAGAAAGTAAGGAAATGATTTATTTTCCAACAAGTTCTTCACGAGCTAATGATTGTGCTTGGCTTTCTTTTCGAAAAATAAAAAATATTGAAAGAAAAGGATTTAAAACATTAGTGCAGTTCAAAAAAGCTCAAAGTTTAGAATTAAATATTTCTTATGAGTCTTTAAAAAATCAACTTTTAAGGGCTTCTTATTTAGCTACTTTATTAAGAGAAAGAAAAGAAAAATAAAAGGGGATTATATCCTCTTTTTTATTAGTTTTTTTAAGAAATTTGTGGTATAATTATAATATAAATAAATGGTGATAATTTTATGAATATAAATGAAATCAATTTATACAATTTTCGTAATTTTTTGGAAAAAAAAATTACTTTTGATGATGGCATAAATATTTTAGTCGGTCAAAATGGCGTTGGGAAAACAACGGTTATTGAAGGGATTTATTTTTTATCTAATTTAAAGTCGCCACGCACTAACCGTTTAAACGATTTGGTAAAAAAAGAAAATGATTTTTTTACCATTAGTGGCAAAATAACGAAAGAAAATAAAAGCAAAGAAATAAAAATAAATTTTCATAATCAAAAAGCAACTATTTTTTGGCAAAAAAAAGAAACGAAAAAAGAAGAAATAATAAATGAAATTAATACCATTATTTTTGATCCTGATAATCTTAATTTAATAAAAGGGGAACCAATTGAAAGAAGAGAATATTTAGATATTCAGCTAGCACAGTTAATTGATAAATATTATTATTTAAAAAAAGAATACGAAAAACTCTTAAAACATCGCAATTGGTTATTGAAACAAATAAAATATGAGGGCAAAAGAGATTATGTTTTATTAGATATATTAACAGAAAAAATAATTGATCGGGGGGCGTATATATATAATTTAAGAAATATATATATCAATTCACTAAATAAAGAGATTGATAATATTTTTTTTGATGTTTCCGGACTAGCTAATTTAAATTTACAATATAATACGACACCCAAAATAGAAAACTTTGAAATTGAAACAATAAAAAAAACATTAAGGGAGCACTTTCAAAAAATAAGGAAGGAAGAAATTGAAAAAGCAGTAACGTTAATTGGCGTCCATCGTGATGATATTTCTTTTTGTTTAAAAAAGGAAGATTTGAAAAAATTTGGATCCCAAGGACAGCAACGATTAAGTGTTATTGCCTTAAAATTAGCAGAAATAAAAGTATTTAAGAGAATTAAAAACACCCAGCCCATTCTTTTATTAGATGATGTTTTTAGCGAATTAGATGTGCAGAAAAAAAATAAATTATTAAAATATATCGAAGATAATATTCAAACAATTATTACAACGACAGAATTAAGTAATATTGATGAAAAATTATTAACAAAAGCAAATAAAATAAATTTAGATGAAAAATAGAGGTGGAAAATGAAAAAATATGATGAAACAAATATTCAAGTTTTAGAAGGAATGGAAGCGGTTCGAAAAAGACCGGGCATGTACATAGGGAGCACAGGTAGTAGTGGTCTTCATCATTTGTTGTGGGAAATAGTGGATAATGCTATTGATGAATCATTGGCGGGATATTGTGATGATATTGAAATAATTATCGGCAAAGATCATACTATTACAGTAAAAGATGATGGTCGGGGTATCCCGGTTGGAAAACATGCCAAAACAGGACTTTCGGCAGTTGAAACGGTGTTTACTATTTTACATGCCGGCGGAAAATTTGGTGGTGAAGGATACAAGGTTTCCGGAGGATTACATGGTGTTGGAGCCAGTGTTGTAAACGCTTTAAGTGAATTTTTAGAAATTACTGTTTATAAAGAAGAAAAAATTTATTTTATGCTTTTTGAAAACGGTGGCAAAACAAAACAACCATTAGAAGTTATTGGTAAATGCGATAAAGAGAGAACAGGAACAACCGTTAAATTCAAACCGGATAAAGAAGTTTTTACTGAAACAATTGATTTTGATTATGAAATTATAAGAACAAGGTGTAAGGAATTAGCTTATTTGAACAAAGGCCTTAAAATATTGGTAATAGACGAGCGCAGTGATAAAAAAGAAGAATTTTGTTATGAGGGTGGCATTGCGGCTTATGTAAAAATGTTAAATGAAAATAAAAAACCGATTCATGATAAAATTATTTATTTTGAAGATGAAGAAGATGGCATTATTTTAGAAATAGCAATGCAATATAATAGCGGATATGGCTCTAGCTTATATTCATTTGCCAATAATATTAATACTCGCGAAGGTGGTATGCATGAAGAAGGAGTAAAAAGAGCATTAACGCGGGTAATTAATAATTATGCTCGTAATAATAATTATTTAAAAGAAAAAGAAGAATCTTTAATAGGTGAAGATGTTAAAGAAGGAATCACGATGATTATTTCTTGTAAACATCCGAATCCACAATTTGAAGGACAAACGAAAACCAAGCTTGGTAATCCGGAAGTGCGAAAAATAGCTGATCGGTTGTTTAGTACAGGTTTGGAAAGATTTTTATTGGAAAATCCAACAGAAGCAAGAGTTATTGTGGAAAAATGCTTAAGTGCTGCCAAAGCACGAATAGCAGCTAAAAAAGCGCGAGAATTAACACGTCGCAAAAATGTTTTAGAAGTATCTAATTTGCCAGGAAAACTAACTGATTGCTCTTCTAGAGACCCTCTTCGTTCCGAACTTTTTATAGTAGAGGGGGATTCAGCAGGGGGATCAGCAATAGGGGGGCGCGATTCGCAAATTCAAGCCATCCTGCCCCTCCGAGGAAAGATATTAAATGTGGAAAAGGCGCGTTTAGATAAAATATTAGGTAATGAAGAAATTAGAAGTTTAATAACAGCTTTAGGAACTGGTATTGGTGATGAATTTGCTCATGATAAGTTAAGATATCATAAAATAATTATTATGACTGACGCCGATGTTGATGGCGCGCATATTAAAAATTTGCTTTTGACCTTGTTTTATCGATTTTTCCGCCCCTTAATTGAAAAAGGTAATTTATATATTGCCCAACCACCACTTTATAATATAAGGCATGGAAAGAAAACAAAATACGTTTTAAATGAAGAAGAAAGAAAAGCATATGTGGAGTCTTTGGGGGAAAATACCAAGTACGACATTAGTCGTAATAAAGGTTTAGGTGAGATGGACGCAGCGGAACTGTGGGAGACAACAATGGATCCATCACAAAGAAATTTAGTACAAGTAACAATTGAAGATGCTATTAAGGCAGATTTGGTTTTTGAAAAATTAATGGGTGAGGAAGTAGCGCCAAGGCGTGAATTTATTGAAAAAAATGCCCCATACGCCCAAAATATTGATGTTTAGGAGTGAAAAAATGAACAAAATTAAAGAACGAAACATTATTGAAGAATTAGAAGGGTCGTTTATTGATTATTCAATGAGCGTTATTATTTCTCGTGCCTTACCAGATTTAAGAGATGGTTTAAAACCGGTCCATCGTCGCATTTTATATGGTATGTATGCTTTGGGAATTACACCGGAAAAGCCATTTAAAAAGTCAGCGCGTATTGTTGGTGATGTTGTGGGTAAATATCACCCGCATGGTGATGTGGCTGTTTATGAGAGTATGGTAAGGATGATTCAAGACTTTGCTTTTCGTTATCCATTGGTGTCAGGCCATGGTAATTTTGGTTCCATTGATGGTTATGGCGCGGCAGCAATGCGTTATACGGAAGCGCGCATGGCGAAAATATCAAATGAACTTTTAAGAGATTTAAATAAAGATACGGTTGATTTTGTGGCTAATTATGATGGTCAAGAGAAAGAACCAGTTGTATTACCGAGTCGTTTTCCTAATATTTTGGTAAATGGCACAATGGGAATAGCGGTTGGTATGGCTACTAATATTCCTCCTCATAATTTGGGCGAAGTAATTGATGGTTGCGTTGCTTTAATTGATGATGAAGAAATTAGCAATCAAGAATTAATGAACTATATTAAAGGACCTGACTTTCCGACCGGAGCTACTATTTTGGGAAATAATGGTATTCGACAAGCCCATGAAACAGGGCGGGGATCTATTTTAATTCGCGCCCAAACCAAAATTGTGAACGAAAAAGGCAAAGAAAAGATAATTATTACGGAAATTCCTTTTCAAGTTAACAAAAAAAGTTTAATTACTAAAATAGCTGATTTAGTTAAAGAGAAAAAAATAGAAGGAATTAGTGGTTTAATTGACGAAACTAACTTAAAGGGAATGAAAATTGTTATTGAACTCAAAAAAGAAGCCAATGCTGAAGTAGTATTAAATAATTTATATAAAAACACTAATTTGCAAACTTCTTATAGTATTAATTTGTTATCCTTGGTAGATGGAAGACCACAAACATTGAGTTTAAGAGAAATTATAAGTAAATATTTAGAATATCAAAAAGAAGTGGTTATTAGAAGAAGTCGTTTTGACTTGAACAAAGCAGAAAAACGGGTTCATATTTTAGAAGGATTAAACAAAGCGTTGTCTAATATTGATGAAGTGGTAAAAATAATTAAAGAAGCTGCTTCCGAAGAAGAAGCAAACAAAAAATTAATAACGCGTTTTCATTTTTCAGTTGAACAAGCGGAAGCTATTTTAGAAATGAAACTACGACGCTTAACTGGTTTAGAAAGAGAAAAAATTGAAAACGAATTAAAAGAATTAGCAAAATTAATTAAACACTTAAAAGAATTGTTAGTTTCTGACGAAAAAATAAAAGCATTGATTAAAGAAGAACTAATGGAAATAAAGGAAAAATATAATGATGCGAGAAGGACAATTATTGAAGAGGATTATGAGGATGACATTACTGATGAGTCATTGATTCCTATTACCGAGAACATAGTCATGTTAACAAACAAAGGCTATATTAAACGTTGCGAAGAAGAAAATTATCGCGTGCAAAAACGAGGTGGCGTAGGATTAAAAGGAATAAGCGTCAACGAGGAAGATGTAGTCGAACAAATACTTTACTGTAAAAGTCATGATCACGTTTTATTCTTTTCTAATCGCGGCAAAGTATATCGTTTAAAAGGGTATGAAATTCCGACTTTCGGCCGACAAGCAAAAGGGCTGCCGGTGGTAAATCTCCTGCCCCTTGATGAAGGCGAGCGAATCAATACTATTCAAAAAAATGCCGCCGATGATCCGTCGTTGTTCTTTATCTTCTGTACGAGAAAAGGATTAGTAAAAAGAGTTAAAATTGAAGATTTTGATTCGATTAGAAAAATGGGCAAGATTGCTATAAGGTTAAATGAGGATGATGAGTTATTGGCGGTTCGTAAATCAAGTGGTTCTGAAGAAGTATTCATTGCGTCTTCAGAAGGCAAAATGGTAAGGTTTTTAGAAAATCAGATACGTGTGATGGGACGCACAGCAGCCGGTGTAAAAGGGATTAATCTCGATCAAGGAATATGCGTTGGTTGTGAGATAACAGCAGATGAATCACAAAAAGTCTTGGTTGTTACGGAAAAAGGTTATGGTAAATTAACGCCGATAAAAGAATATCGTACCACCAAGAGAGGCGCGAAAGGCGTTAAAACTTTAAAAGTAAATTTAAAAAAGGGTCCATTAGTAGCTTTTAAAATAATAGATGGTAGTGAGGAAATAATGTTGATTTCAAACACGGGAACTATTATTCGCACTTCGGCGGAACAAATTGCTGTTTCTGGTCGCGCCACACAAGGAGTTCGCATAATTAATTTAAAAGAAAAGCAACAAGTAACGTCAATTGCAGTTGTTGATAAAGAAATAGCATGCATTGAAGAAGAGGTTTCACGTGAAACAAAATAACATACGTTCCATGTGAAACATATTCAATTGTTCCACGTGGAACAATAAAAAAAGGTTGAAATAAAAAACATAATATTGTATCTTAATAGACGGACGCAACATAAACGTTTGAAACAGGTCAGGATTGAAAAATAGCAGCCTTAAAACCTCTTTATGTGTGCGTCTTTTTATATGAGGTGTTTAAATGAAAAAAAACTATCAAGACGAAATAATAAAATTAGCAAAAGAATCCTTTAATAACGAAGAAGTGCCGGTTGGTGCCATTATTGTTAAAGATGATGAAATAATTGGTCGCGGAAAAAACGAACAATACCAATCTGGTATAATATATCAACATGCCGAAATAAACGCGATTAAGGATGCTTGCACCAAAAAAAGTCACTATGATCTTGCTGGTGCTACAATTTATGTAACCCTCGAGCCCTGTCTTATGTGTTTGGGAGCCATTGTGGAATCGCGCATCAAAAAGATTGTTTATGTTTTAGATTCACCTAAATATGGGTTCTTGCAATATATTAATCAAATAGAAATAAACAAGAAAATAAAACTGGAAAAAGCCGCCCATGTGCCGGAATTAGAAAAAATGATGAAAAGTTTTTTTCAGGATAAAAGATAGTTTTTATTCTTACTAATAAATGATATAATTTTTATGGAGGAGAAGCATATGCATCAAACGTTATATCGAAAATACCGACCGCAAAGTTTAGATGATGTTTTTGGGCAAGAGGTAATAGTAACAATTTTAAAAAACCAGTTAGAAACCAACAAAATTGCTCACGCTTATCTTTTTACAGGTCCACGCGGAACCGGAAAAACTAGTGTTGCTAAAATTTTAGCAAAGTTTATTAATTGTGAAAAAGAACAAAAGCCGTGTGGAAACTGTCGTTTTTGTCAGATGAAACAAGAAGAAAACCTTGATATTATTGAAATTGACGCTGCTTCTAATAATGGCGTTGAAGAAATTCGCGAATTAAGAAGAAAAGTAAATTTAACACCGTCTAATGGACAGTATAAGGTGTATATTGTTGATGAAGTGCATATGTTGACAACCTCAGCTTTTAACGCGCTCTTAAAAACTTTAGAAGAACCGCCATCATATGTTTTGTTTGTGTTGGCAACCACCGAGCCCCATAAAGTGCCCGAAACTATTTTATCGCGTTGTCAAAGAATGGATTTTAAAAGATTAAATGATAAAGCAATTGTGAATCGTTTAGAAGGAATTGTTAAAAACGAAAAAATTAAGATTGCTGAAGATGCATTAACCGAAATTGCTCGATTATCACAAGGCGGAATGCGGGATGCGATTGGTTTGTTAGAGCAAGCAAGCGCCTATAAATCAAAAAGTCAAATTACTACAGAAGATGTTCATATTATTAATAGTTCCTTAGCTAAGAAAGACTTAGAAAAGTTATTTGTCGCTATTTTGGACAATGATTTTGCTAATATTGTCGCTAAAACAGACACATATTATGAAAAAGGGAAAAATGTTACGAAAATTTTGGAAGAAATTATTAATTTTATGAGGCAATGTTTAATGGTTCAAAAAACAGGCCAAAAAGGAAGCGAAGTAATCAACCGCATCAATAAAACAATACCTTACGATATGCTTTTGGAAGAGACAATTGCGTTAAATAAATTTTTGTTAGAAATGAAATACGACAGCAACCCAAAAACATTATTAGATATAGCATTAATAAACTTAGCCAACAATATTGAAACGGACTATATTGAAGACGATAAACAGCCTGTGATTAAGCTGTTGGGCGATGAAGAAGAAAATGAAGAATCAAAAGAGCCAAAAAGAGAAACGGTTCCAATTGCGCCCGAAGAAAAGGAAGAAGTTGTGACGAAAGAAAAAGATGAGAAAGAGGAAAAAACAACTGAAAAACCAAAAGAAAATAAATTAACCAAAAAAGAACGTTGTGAGTTAGAAACTTTAAAGCGATTACGGGTTGATAATACATTTGCAAAGGTTAGTAAAAAATTCAAAAACGAACTAACTAAACTTATACAGGAAAAGAAACTAGCCATTGTTAAAGAAGATGGCAAGGGCCATTTGTTAATAGATGGTAATATTAAAGCAGCTAGCGAAGAAAATCAGTATTTTATAATTGCTTTTGAATCTAATGCATCTTGCGATGTGTATAACAAACATCTCTTATTAATGGAAAAACTATTAACGAAGCAACTAAAAATGACATTAAGATCAGTTGCGGTAACAGAAGAAGAGTGGGAGCAATATCGACAGGAATTTAAAGAAAAAAAGCGCGAGTATAAATTTCAAGCTGAAAATGGCGAAGCAGCAAAATTATCCAAAAAACAAACAAAAAATAAAAATGATATAGAAAAAAAATATGGTGATTTAGTACAAAAATATTAAGGAGGAATATTATGAATATGCAAACAGTAATGAAACAAGCACAACAAATGCAAAAAGAAATGATGAAAATAAAAGAAGAATTGGACAAAACTGAATTTATTGTGGAAAACGAAATAGTAAAACTAAAAATGTTAGGTGATCATACGATTGTTTCATACGAAATAAAGTTGTCTGAAATTGAAGCAGCTGATAAGGAAATGATCGAGGATATGACAATTTTGGCTACAAAGGAAGTTTTACAAAAAATTGAAGCGGAAAAAGAAGCAAAACTGGGACCTTATACTAAAGGAATGTCGGGGCTTTTGTAATGAAATATCCGAAGGTACTAGAAGAATTAATGGAAAACTTTCAACAACTGCCTGGCATTGGTAAAAAAACAGCCGAAAGACTAGCCCTTTCTGTGTTGAAATGGGAAGAAGAGGAGATTGAGGCTTTTGCTGATAATCTTTTAAATTCGAAAAAAGCGATAAAACGGTGTTCGGAATGTAATAATATTACCATGGCCGAAAAATGCGACATCTGCCTTGATGAAAAACGTGACAACCAAGTTATTTGTGTCGTGGAAGATGTAAAAAAAATAATAATGTTAGAAAAACTACAAATTTTTCAAGGAAAATATTATGTAATTGAAGAAAATATTACACCTTTCTTAACAAGTGAAAAAATTGATCAATTAATTAAACCTTTAATTGAAAAAGTGCGTGAAAATGAAGTAAAAGAGATTGTTTTTGCTTTAAAGTTGTCAATTGAAGGCGAAACAACCATGGCTTATATTGCCAAATTATTAGCTGAAGATGATGTTAAGATAACAAAATTAGCACAAGGTGTACCACATGGTGTTGATATTGATTATGTTGATCCGTTAACGATAGAAAAAGCTTTTTTGGAAAGAAAGTAGTGGTATTGTGTTAGAAAAACATCAAAAAAACAACGAAGAAGCGATAAAAATACTAAAAAGGCAACAAAAATATGATAAATTAGCACATGCCTATTTATTTGTTGCTAATGATGGGAAATATTTAACTGAAGTGGCTAAGGACTTTACCAAAGAAATATTAGGTACTGATTTACAAGTTCGTATTGAAAAGGAAACCCTCTTAGATGTTAAAAGAATTTATACTGATAAAATGGTTATTGGTAAAGAAGAAATAAAAGAATTGCAAAAATTTTTAAATGACAAACCGTTAGAAAGCGATAAAAAAGTTTATATTATTGAAGAAGTTGACAAAATGAGTAACGCAGCAGCGAATGCTTTGTTAAAAGATCTCGAAGAACCCAGAGAAGATGTGCTTGCGATCTTAACAACCACAAACATTGATAAAGTTTTAGCAACCATAAAATCGCGCTGTAGTGTTTTATATTTTGCTAATATAGAGCAAGAAAACAAAGAAATTTATGAAGTAGCACAAAAATTTGTGGAAAAAATCGAAAGAGACCTTGCGGAAACATATACTTACCTAGAAGAATTAGTGTTTCAGCAGATTAAAGAAAAAAACGAAATGGCGGCATTTTTTAGCGCTATAATAAATATTTACAACGAAAAATTAAGAAATGAAATAAAAAATAAAAAAAGAAGCAAAGAAATAATGACGAAAATAAAAATTTATATGCGGATGCGACAATTAATATTTTTAAACGTGAATGTAAAATTAATTTTTGATAAATTATTTTATTTGCTAAAGGAGGCGAAAGATGAGGAATATCGTTGGTGTTAAGTTTTTTAAACAAGCGCGAATATATCATTTTGATGCCCAAGATTTAGAATTAGAATTACATGATGAGGTGATTGTTTCAACAGCAAAAGGATTACAAATTGGTACAGTTGATCGGCTTTTTGTTCCTTATCAAGAGGAACAGGAATATGCTCCAATTGTGCGCCTGGCAACGGAACAAGATATGCGCAAAAAGGATAAAATATTGAAGCAAGAAAAAAGAGCCTTAGTGGAATGTCAAAAAATTGTTGATGAAGAAAACCTGGCTATGCGGATGGTAGACGCTCGTTATGCTTTTGACAAAAGAACTTTAACATTTACTTTTTTTGCTGATAGCAGAGTTGATTTCCGGGAACTTTTAAAAATTTTAGCGCGCACCTTTAAAGCTAGAATAGAATTAATTCAAATTGGGGTACGTGATAAAGCACGCGAAATTGGCGGTGTTGGTGTTTGCGGTCAAGAGTTATGTTGTGCTCGTTTTTTGAATAAATTAGAAAACATCTCGATTAATATGGCTAAAAACCAAGATCTAGCTTTAAATCCTAATAAAATTAACGGCGTTTGCGGTCGTTTGCTTTGTTGTCTAAACTATGAAAATGACACATATTCCGAATGTAAGAAAAAAATGAAATCAGTTGGAAAAGAAATAAATACCGATTATGGCAAAGGAAAGATTGTGAAAATTAATTGTTTAAAAAAGACTTATGACGTTCAACTTCCTTCCGGTGAAATAGTGGAAGCAAAGGAAAAAAATGGAAAAAATAAATAATTTGTTTTTACACGAAGAGGTACAAATATTTCAAGACGCAGAAGGGTTTAACTTTTCGCTCGATAGTATTTTACTCGCCCAGTTTGTTAATATAAAAAAAGATAGTGAAAAAATTCTTGATATCGGCACTGGAAATGCACCGATTCCTTTAATTTTAACGTTACGAACAAAAGCGAAGATAATTGGTGTTGAAGTGCAAAAATCAGTATGTTCTTTAGCAAAAAAGACGGTGGCGCATAATAAAAAGAAAGCCCAAATAGAAATTATTGAAGGCGATATTAAAGAAATTAGTGAGCAATTTGCAAATGAGTCTTTTGCAACCATTGTTTGTAATCCGCCATTTTTTCAAAAATATGAAAAAACAAAACGAAATAAACAAGAGACAAAAGTAATCGCCCGCCATGAAATTTTGTTATCTCTAGAAGATATTTTTTCCGTTAGTAAAAAATTATTAATTAATGGTGGTAATATCGCACTTGTTCACCGGCCAGAACGGTTAATTGAAATAATCTCTTTAATGAAAAAAAATAACATTGAACCGAAGAGAATAAAGATGGTTTACCCCAAAAAAGATAAAAATGCTAATATTTTATTAATTGAAGGAAGAAAAAATGGCAAACCGGGACTGATTGTTGAACCAGTGTTAATTGTGCATCGTGAAGATGGCGCATATTCAGAAGCTGTAATATCTTACCTAAAGGAGGAATAACTTATGAACGGGCAAATATATATTATTCCGACACCAATTGGCAATTTAGAGGATATTACATTGCGCGCGATTGCAGTTTTGAAAAAAATAGATATTTTGTTTTGTGAAGACACGAGAGAAATTCGCAAATTGTTACAAAAATATGATATAAAAACAACATTGATAAGCAATAATGACATTAATGAAGAAAAAAACGTTAATAAATTGTTAAATTATTGCCAAGAAGGAAAGAAAGTAGGAATTGTATCCGATCGTGGCACGCCTTTAATAAGTGATCCAGGATATAAATTAGTGCGCGCTGCAATTGATGAAAGCTATCAAATAGTTTCTTTACCAGGACCAAGTGCCTTAATAACAGCACTAACTCTTTGTGGTTTTGCTGTCAATTCGTTTGTTTTTCTTGGCTTTCTTGATAAAAAACTAAACAAAAGAAAAGAACAAATTATGCAAATACAAAATTATGAAATGCCAATGGTGATTTATGAAACGCCTCATCGAATAGAAAAAGTTTTAAAAGAAATGCTGGAAATTATTGGCGATCAAGAAATTTTTATTTCCCGGGAAATATCGAAAAGGTTTGAAACACACTATCGGGGCAAAATTTCTGAAATAATACCCCAAATGGCAAAAATAAAAGGTGAAATAGTATTGGTAATTGACAAAATAGTCAAAACCCCAAATTATAAAAAGGAACAAATCAAAGAAATGGTAGAATATTTTCTTACCGAAGGGGAAGAATTGAATGAGGCAATTAAAAAAACAGCCAAAAAATTATCATTGCGAAGGAAAGAAGTATATAAAAATTATCATGATTTATAAGAGGTGAGAAAATGCGCTTAATAGTAGGTTTAGGTAATCCAGGAAAAAGTTATATAAAAACACGCCACAACGTTGGTTTTCATTTGCTTGATGCAATCGCGCGTGATCGCGGTGTAGAAATTAATAAAAAAAAGTTTTCCGGATTATACGGTATCGATAAAAGTTCAAAAGATCCGTTAATTTTTTTAAAACCGCAAGCTTATATGAATAACTCCGGACAAGTTGTTAAAAAATTTGTTGATTATTACGATATAAAAACAGAAAATATTTTAATAATTTATGATGATAATCATTTAGAAGTTGGCAACTATAAATTAAAAGCCCAAGGTAGTTCGGGGGGCCATAAAGGATTAAAGAGTATTGAACAACATTTGCAAACCGAAGAATATAAACGCATTAAAATTGGCATCGGACGAGATATGCAAATGTTAACTTCTGATTATGTTTTAGGTAAGTTTTCGACCGCGCAATGGGCTGAGATAAAAGATTTGGAACTAAAAATCATTGCAATTTTTACCGATTACTTAAAATACGATTTTGACAAAGTAATGAATTTGCACAATCAAAAAAACACACTTTAGTGTGTTTTTTCAATGATATTAATAATTCGCGGAATCATTTGTTGTTTCCTGGAAATTTTATCACTAATAAAAACCCAGTCATGAATTTTTTCTAAAGCAAACGCCTTTTTAATAATATCGGCAGCGCTATCATTATAAATAACATAGGAACCATTATTGATAATGTCAGTAACAAATAAAGCAAAAATATAATAATTTTTATTAGCGGCTTCGGCTTCAATTTTTTCTTTAAATAAAGCTAAATCTTTTTTTATATCATCGGGATTAGTTGTTTTAAATTGACCTAAACCAATTAATTGATTACGAACTGTGAAAGTTTTAAAGTCACTATAAATAATTTCTTCTTTGCTCATGTTTTTGGTAGAAGAACCAGCTTCAAACATTTTTTGTGCCAAATCTTGATAATCAACATCAACAATTTTATTAAGTTCTTCCAACACTTTTTTATCAAGGTTGGTTGTGGTTGGTGATTGTAATAGTAAGGTATCAGAAATAATACCCGCCATAAGCAAAACGGCCGTAGCGGGGTCAAATTTAACATTATTTTCTTGATATAAATGATAAATAATAGAACAAGTGCTGCCAACAATCATATTGCGAAAATTAATTGGATAGGCAGTTGTCATATTACCAATTTTATGATGATCAATTATTTCTAAGATCTCTGCTTCATCTAAACCTTCAACGCTTTGGTTTGCTTCGTTGTGATCTACTAAAATGACTTGTTTGCGATTAACATGATTTAAATTATCTAAAGCAATAATTCCTTTTACGGTATTTTCGTTACTCAAAACAGGAAAGTGCAGTTGTTTAGAATCTTGTGCAATTCTTTTAAATTCAGAAACATAATCATTTTCATGAAAGGCGACAAAGTTTTCGTTATTTGATAATTGGTGTGCGTAGTTAGAAAAAAGCGCTAAATGAGCAATCGTATATGAATCAAAAGCAGTTTTGATAATGTTAACCTTGTTTTTTTGCGCTAACTTAAGAATATGTTCGGGAATATTGAAATTATTAGCAATAATTAATAATTGAATGTTGTTATTGATAGCGTGTTCTTGAATATCAGGACGATCCCCAACTATTAAAATACTGTCCGAAGAAAGAGTAATTTCTTTGATGAAGGTTTGTGATTCATAAGCAGCTACTAATAAGTTTCCTTTAATTTCATCACCAAAATGAGTAACCTTGGTTGCTTCAAGCGCATTAATAAGATTAGTATAAGAAGTTTGTATATTACGAAAGTTATTGCCCGTTAAAAACTGTAAAACATTATTTAAATTAATAATTCCAGCTAAACGTTTCGTTTTTGTTTCGGTTATAGGAATGGTATTGATATTGTTTTTTTCCATGCATTTTAAAACATTTAAAATAGAATTATTTTCGTCAATGGTAACATCTTTTAGATAATTAACATCTTTGATTTGTTGCTTAACATCATTTAAAAACTTTGGTTTTTTAACCTTTAAATAGTCAAGCACAAATTTTGTTTCGTTATTTATATTTCCTAAAACCCATGGGCTAGCTGGAATATTTAATTGCTTTTTTAAATTAGCCAGCGCAATTGCTGATGTAACGCTATCGGTATCGGGATTTTGATGTCCAAAAATTAATATTTCTTTCATATGTATCCTCCTTATTTGATTTATTAAATTATAGCATAAAGTAATTTTGTTGAAAAGAAAATAAAGATTATTGCTTTTTTGGGTGTTTGTGTTATAATATTACTACTTAAAAGGAGGGATAAAATGAGAAGAGATGAAGCAACAACAATGTATATGGTTAGGAAAATAGATGAGGCGATGCGTCGTGTTACTTCTTATACCGAACAATATCGTGTTTTACGAGAAAAAGGACAGGAAGTCGATCAACATGTTGATATTAACACTTATGAAGGAATAAAATATTTTGCTGATTTAAAGCAAAATATTGTTTCGACCGAAAAAACTCCCTTGAAAATTAATGAAGAAAACGAAATGTACTATTATCTTTCGCCGGATGAAAAAAAAGGTATTGTTTTCACCGATGAAAAAGATGCGCAAAGGTTATTTTTAAAAGTGGAAGAAACGCTTGAAAATTTTAAAGAAGAAGTATTATCAGAGGGAAAAAGTAAATAAAGACTGCGAAAAAGATGACAAATATAATGTTTTTTTAGAGAACTTGTAGTTGGTGCAAACAAGTAAAACAAAATGTTTGTGATGGCTTTGGAGTTGTTTAATCGATAGGTAGGTTAAAACGGCATGCCCGTTAAAGCATTTAAGAGCATAGTTTTACTATGAATTAAGGTGGTACCGCGTTAAAACGTCCTTATTATAAGGACGTTTTTTTATTAAAAGGAGGAAAAGATGAAAAGAGGTTTTGCTAAAATAAGTTGGGAGATGTTTCAAAAAGAAATTGGTGATGATGAGGCATTATATCAAAAATACCAAACACCAGTTCTAAAAACTAAAAATAGTGCCGGATATGATATAATGTTGTTATCAGATTTAGTTTTAAAACCAGGAGAAATAAAAAAAATCCCAACTGGAATTAAATCTTATATGCAAGAAAATGAAGTGTTGTTTTTAATAATAAGAAGTAGTTTAGGATTTAAATATAATGTTCGCTTGTGTAACCAAGTTGGGGTTGTTGATGCGGATTATTATGATAATGAAAAAAATGAAGGGCATATATGGGTTTCAATTCAAAATCAAGGTGATCAGGAAGTCCGTTTTGTGCAGAGTGAGGCTATTGTGCAAGGGATTTTTATGCCAACGTTAAGAGCTGATAATATTGTTAGCTCGGAAAAAAGAAAAGGAGGGTTTGGAAGCACCAATGAATGAAAAAAGATTTAATATTTATACGGCAATTGTTTATACAACTAATAAACCACATATTGGTAATACTTATGAAATAATATTAGCAGATGCAATTGCGCGTTATAAAAGATTACAGGGCTATCAAGTTTATTTTCAAACAGGAACAGATGAACATGGTCAAAAAATTGAAAAAAAAGCATTAGCAGAGCAAAAAAAGCCGACTGAATACGTTGATGAAATAGTTTTAGATGTAAAAAGAGTGTGGCAAGCGGTTAATTCTAGTCATGATCGTTTTGTGCGAACAACCGATGAGAAACATCAACAAGCAGTTGCTAATCTATTTCAAAAGTTGTATGAAAAAGGGGACATTTACAAGGGTCATTACGAAGGCTTGTATTGTATTCCGTGTGAATCTTTTTGGACAAGCAATCAAACAGAAGATAACTATTGTCCCGATTGTAAACGTTCATTAGAGCATAGTAAGGAAGAAGCTTACTTTTTGAAATTAAGCAAATATGCGGAAAGATTAAAAAAGCACATTGACAACAATCCGCAATTTATTCAGCCGGAAAGCAGAAAAAATGAAGTAGTCAATCAATTTTTAAAACCAGGGTTGGATGATCTATGTGTTTCGCGATCTTCATTTAAATGGGGCATTAAAGTGCCGTTTGATGAAGAACAAGTTATTTATGTTTGGTTGGATGCCTTAACCAATTATATTACTTTTGTTGGTTATGACGGTTATCAAACATCAGAAGACTTTAATAATTATTGGCCCGCCGATTTGCATGTGATTGGGAAAGACATTATGCGTTTTCACGCCATCTACTGGCCCATTATTTTGATGGCATTGGAACTGCCATTACCAAAACAAATTCTTGGTCATCCTTGGGTTTTAGTTAATGAGGATAAAATGAGCAAATCGAAAGGAAACATGGTCTATGCCGATGATTTAGTTAATCAATTTGGTGTTGATGCCGTACGATATTATTTTTTAAGCCAAATCTCTTATGCTAAT
>PXDA01000033.1 GCA_003566505.1 Mollicutes bacterium | reverse complement strand
TTCCCTCCATATTATTATCTTTAATTGAATCATAATTTATTCCGGCACCAGTATGACCACTTCGATTATCCACATACCGACCCGCTGGGCGATCATTCCGCCCCGAACATGGATGCGGTGTTAAAGAACCAGCCATTAATTCTCCATTAACATCTACAATTACCGGTCTTCTGATATGATTCCACTCGCGATCATTAATAGCATACAAAATAGCGGTATCTTCTGCTGTTTTTGTTTCAACATAAGCTCGCGTGTTTTGCAAATCAAAAGTGCGCACAACTTTAAAAGTTTCCCCTGTTTGCACATCAATAATAGTTGCGGTTGCTCCTAGTGTAAAAACCTCTAGTGCTTCTGAATAATGTTTTAATAATTTATTATTAGTTTCAATATTTATTTTTTCATCAGAAAGCACATAATTAAATTCAAAATAATCAAGCAAAAAAGTTAAAGCGATTAAAAACTCTTCATCCTGTTTTTCTAAAACAATATCACTAGTACTCTCTTCATCAACTAAGGCTTCTTTCTCATCCAAATTAATTTTAATATTAGCAAAAGAAAAATAATTTTCATCCTGCTCATATGTTATTTCTAAATTATCAAGCAAAGTTGTAAGAGGAACTAAAACTTCTCCATTATAAACTAAAGCATTGCTGCTTTGTAATTCACCATTAAATTTAAATTTTATTTCTGCGTTTTCATGCACCTCTTCTTGTGCACAACTAGCTAATAGTAACACTAACAAGAAAATAATTTTCTTCATCTATCATTCACCTTTATAATTATAACAAAAAAACATAAACATTACGACTTTTTTTAAAAAAAATTATATACTTTACAATTAAAAAAGAGAGCATTATCTCTTTTTATCTTTGTTTTTTATCAATTTTTTCTTCATATAATTGATTCATTATTTTTTCTTCTTCTAAAGATCTTTGTCGCAAAAAATCAGCAAACCCTTTATAATCATCATTAGCAATAAAATCAAAATATTGTTGTTTTTCTTCTTCAGTAATAATAACGGGTGCCAAATGATTTTTAATTAAATTATGCACTAAAATTATCCGCCTCGTTCGCCCATTCGCATCTTCAAACGGATGAATTTTAATAAAATTAATATGAAACATTGCCTCACGCTCAAAAGGATCCTCTAGCGCAGACCACATTAAAAATAATTTCCAAATAAATTGTTAATATGATTATATATTTGATCGGCTTCCGAAGGTTTCCAATCAGCCCCGTTAACTTCAACATATGTTTTACGAAATCCTTTTCTAATAAAAGCATCTGGCCCGTTAACTAAATCAGCAATTTCAATCATTTCATTAATACGAATGTCCCTTTCTTCATTTAAGAAAAGCATTGCCTGTTGAAGAGCTTTATAATTATTGTGAAATTTAATTCCATGCTTTGTGTAAGGAAGCGGCGTTTCAAAAGAAAGGTCAAGGCTTTCATTTGTAAAGCGCCCACAAAAAGCATTTAAATACTCCTCAAAAAAATTATCATCTTCAAATATTTTATTAACCACGTTTCCCACTCCTTTTTTCGCTATGCTAACACTTAGCTTATTCCCTGTCAAAACTTTTCTAAATTCATTATACCAAATAAATTCTTTATTTTCTAAATAAATAAAGATTTATTTTTTTTTAACCTTAAAAAATGTTATAATATTCATACACATTTAGAAAGGAGTTAAAAATGTTGAAAAGAAAAACTATCCCAATTTATTTACTAATAATGCTATTATTTATTGCTGGATGTTTTAATGATGAAACCGAAGCACCTAAAGAAGAGGAAAATGAAGTAGAAAATGGTACACAATTGGAAGAAAATAATGATATTAATGAAGATGTTTCAGGTGACGGTAGTTGGGAAAATCCTTATATAATGGAAGAAGGTTTTATTTATGAAGGTGATTTATTAGATTATGATTTTACTATAAATCGCTCAGTAAATTATCGCATTCCTGCAACCCCCGGCGAAGAATATCGCGTTACTTTATTTAACTTAGCAACTGATGCCAATGACGATTACTGGTTGACCTTAAAAGCTAGTGACGGCCCTTACGTTGAAGATGAACTAGCCAATGAAAGAATTCAATCAACCGATGAAGAAATAAATTTATTAATAACAACTGATGAAGATACCCTTAACTTAACAATTCAAACTTCGTTAACAGATGATAGTATGGAATATGCTATTATGTTTGAGAAAGCAGAATAACTTAATAAAAAACTCATAAAGTTTGTCTTATGAAAAAAACATATGAAAAAATTCATATGTTTTTATTTGCTTATTTTTTTTTATCCCTCGATATCGCTTTTATTGTGCCATTATCATCCGTAATTATTAATAAATTTCTTATCTTATATACAATGAATATATAATATATCCATATGATACCAGAAAAATAAGCCAAACTATTATAATGTTTTCACGAAAAAAATCACTGAAATAAGCCCCCAATAATATACCAAGAAAAATCAAAGTTGTTTTGAAAAAAGCAAAATCAAGTAAATTAAATTTTTGTGCCTTTGTAAGCATTCCATAAATAAAACTTTTCATTTGCTTTCCCTCCCGATTAAATTATAACATACATTAAAATTTTTATTAACCATTATTATGATAAGGTTAATGTTAAAACCACTTCATCACTACCAGGCTTTTCTTCTTTTTTAAAACCCATGTTTTGACAAAAAGCTATCACCCAAGGTTTTTGTTCGTTAATATGCACAATTATTTTTTGCGCCCCTAGTTTTTGCAAATCATTTATCGTATCACGCAATAAATCTTTGCCATATCCTTTATTACGATAATTTTTGTCTGTTGTTAGCATCGAAATATAATATTTACCATTTGTTACTAATTCGCTTTCTAAATAACTGACAATTTTTCCTTCTTCTTCTAAATAAAAAACTTTTTTTTGATCATTATTAGCTCGTAATGTAAAAATATAATTTTCAAGCGGAAAATTACTGGCAGAAACTTCATAATAATCATTTAAAATTAGCTCATACATTTTATGCAATAATTTTTCGTTTTTTATTAACTCTTTTACTGTTGCTTTTTTCATTTTAGTAGCACCTCCTTAAAATTTTTTCTTATTTAACTAATAATCACATAATTTTTTTTACTTCTATAAAACAAAACTATCGCCACTCTCTTTTTAAAAGCGAATACATAGCTAAATCAATTAATTCCAACTCATTGCTTAATCCTCGATCTCTTAGTATACCTTCAAATTTAAAATTACATTTTCGTATCACTTTACCTGAATTAACGTTTGCAACATCATGCACTATTTCTATACGATTACACTTAGTTTCAGTAAATAAAAACTCAATAATTCTATTAAGCGCTTCTGCGACATATCCCTTACCCAAATATTCTCTACCAATATAGAAACCAATTTCACAGATAAGTCTATTCTCTTTATTTCCTTCTACGCCAATTGACCCAATTAATTCGTTTGTTTCTTTAACAACAATTCCCCATCGATAATATTCTTTATTTTGATAAGAATTACCCCACTCACTTAAAACTTTTTTAGTAACCGCAATATTTTCATGCGCTTTCCATGTTAAATATTGTGCAACTTTTTCATCAGAGGCCCAATTATTAAAAATTGCTTCCGCATCATCTAATTCAAATCTTCTTAACCGCAGTCGATTGGTTTCTAGCATTACCGTCCCTTTATGATTCATTTTTTTCACTCCTCCAAAATTCTTTCCAAAACCGCTTTCTTTAATTAACATTATAACAAAAAAACTATAAAAAATGGATTTCATAGTTTAATATTAACTGCAAATCCACCTAAAAAGTAAACTTTAAACAGGCTTATAATGCCTGCTTTTTTATTTTAACTTCTAAATTATCACATGTCATCATATACTATCATATGTTATCATGTGTTATCATGTGCTTTATTCCAACGTCGAAAACTAGCATATCCTTCACTTATATAATACAAAGATTTTCCTTCTATTATATGCTCTCTACACATGTTTAATTTCATAAAAAAACAGTTCCTACCACTTGGTTTAAAGAATGTATTTAATTATACAATCTTTTTTCCAACTTTTAGAAGCCGCTTCATTACTTAATGGCAGGGGCGGAGGGAATCGAACCCCCAACCACGGTTTTGGAGACCGTCATTATACCATTTAACTACGCCCCTTAAAAACAAATCAAGTATATCACACTTGATTTGCATTTTCAATTGTTTAATCTGTTTTTAATTGACTTTCTAGTTTTATTGTTATTTCTTTAACTTCTTGATCCCGTTCTATTTTTAAATTAATTTCATCACCAATTACTTGTTGATATAATAAAAAGCGAAAATGCGCACTACTTTTTACAATCTCTTCGTTAAACTCTAAAACAACATCCATTTCTTCTAAACCACCAATATCAGCATCACTTTCTTCCTCAACTTCTAAAATAACAACACCATATTGATAATTACGCGGTAGTGCAATTCGGTGTGCAAATAAAGCCGCTTGATCACTGGCATCTAACATCGCAATCCCAAGAAAAGGTCTTTTATTTTCTTCACCTTTTTCCAATTGATTGATAATATTTTTTACACTTTCAACCGGAATAGCAAAACCAATTCCTTCAATAGTTTCTTGCACTATTTTCATAGAATTAATGCCAATAACCTCGCCATCTTGATTAACCAAAGGCCCACCGCTATTTCCGGGATTAATCGCAGCATCTGTTTGTAATACCTCAAACAAAACTCTTTGATTTCCTAAATTAGTTTCTACCCTTCTATTATGCGCTGATAAAACACCTTTAGTTACCGTTCCCATATATTGCCTCCCCAAGGGAGAACCAATAGTAAAGACTCTTTCACCAATCGCCATTTTTGAACCTTCGCCAAAAGTCACTACAGTAGGCACCTCAAAATCTTCAACCCGCAAAACTGCTAGGTCTGTGAAAATATCCTTACCAATAACTTCCGCTTCTATTTCTTCTTCTTCATTAGTTACAACTGTCACGTTATCACCTTGGGCGATTACATGATAATTAGTAATTAAATATCCTTTTTCATCCTCATATTTGTAAAAAAAGCCCGTTCCAGAATTAATTACTGAATTTCCTTGTTTTGTTTCAATTAACACCACCGCATCATAAATACTTGCAACAGCTGGTGCAATTGATTCCTCACCAATAATTTCTCTTTTTTCAATTATTTCCTTTTCCACTTCAATCGTATCAACTAAATAAACCGTTGTATACGCACCAGCAAGAAAAGCCGCCACAATTATTAAACTTGTTATAATTTTTCGCATATTTTTCACCTCACTCTATATTAACAATATCACGCCAATTATTAGGCAATCCAATTTTATTTAATACCACATTGGTTGGCACTACCTCTATTTTACTATTTAAAATATCTACTTCATAACTTATTTCAAAAATTAATTCTTGAAATTCATCTTCTTGTAACATTTGTTTCATAATAATTATTAAAGCAAACAAATCATTTTTTCCATATACATATTCATCATTAGTTTGAGAAATTTGTAATTCCTGATGATATTTAGTATCTGGTATTTTTACTTGCGTTCTTCGTTCAAACAAAATATCTTCATGAGCGCATAAATTTCGGTAATTTGATAATAAACATAAATATATATTTAATGTTTCAACATCAATATTATAATAATCAGCCACTTCCTGTTGATCCTTGTCCTTTAAAATAGTATAAAAATCAGCAATAATCCC
>PXDA01000038.1 GCA_003566505.1 Mollicutes bacterium | reverse complement strand
GTTTTTCTTCAATTTTTTTCTCTTGCGAAACTGCCACTTTTTTCGCCTCCTTATTCAATTACATTATTATCTTGCAATAATTTTACTAAACCATCTTTATCACGAAAACCGCTTGCTTCTATAATTAACTCATTTTCCGCTACTACAACATAATGTGGCACCCCACTAAAATTCGTTAAATCTTGAACTGCAAGATAAGACTGTTGGTCCAATTCAGATAATTCAACATAAATATATTCCAAATTGTATTCGCTCGTTACTTCTTCAGCAACAGGAACAAAATGGACATGTTTTACTACCAACAAAAATAAATTCTTTATCCGGACTAGCTAAAGCAGCTTCTATTTCAGCAACCACTGGCGCTAATTCAATATTTGTTTCTTCTTCATTGGGCTTAGCTGAATCATCGCCGTTAGCAATAAAATCATTGCGCACCAAAAATTCTTTTAATGCCGCTCTCTCATTGTAACCATTTAATTCATCTATTAATGAACCATTAGCAACTAGTAATGTTAATGGCACACCAAAATTATCTTCAGGACGAATTGATGCTAACAAACCAAAGAAACGATTTTTTTCCGCTGATGATAAAGCATCTAAATCAATATATAAATAATCAAAATTTTCGCTTTGTGCTAATCCTTCAATTACCGGATCATATTGTTCGCAAAACGGACAAGATTCACTTCCAATATAAAGCAACTGCATTTCTTCATCCATAATTGCGGCCTCTATCGCATCAACCCCTGTTTTATTACTACTGTCAAACATCGCCAACATTGGAACACTTATCATTAATCCAACAAATATCAAAATTATAAAATAAAATCTTTTTTTCGCCATTGTGCTTCACCTCACTTTCCACAACATTGTTTATATTTTTTACCACTATCACACGGACATGGCTCATTACGTCCTATTTTATTTACTTTTTTTGGTTGCGCAACACGAGTAGTTTCGCCCTCATTAGTAACCTCTTTATCAACTACTTTTTTCCGTTCAATATTTTGACGAATTTCTGCTCGTAATAAGAATGAAGTTATTTCGCGATCTATTGTATTCAACATTTTTTCAAATAATGTAAACCCTTCTTGCGTATAAGCTCGAACAGGATCTTCCTGCGCATAGCCCCGTAAAGAAATTCCTTCTCGCAAATGAGATAATGTATTAATATGTTCCATCCAATAAGTATCAATTACCCGCAAAGAAACTGCTTTTTCAAACTCATTTGCTACTTCTGGCGGCATTTTTTCTAATTTTGATTCATATTCTTTTACTACTTTTTCATAAATATAATCAATCAATTGCTCTTCTTTCATACCGCGAACAGCATCAATATCAATTTTCTTTTTCAATAAACGATTATTAACATCATTAATTACTTCCTGTAAACTCTTTTCCGGAATTTCACCATTATCACTATGATGAGCAATTAAATTATCAATATGATCCATTATGGTTCCTAAAACCGTATCATGAATCGACTCACTATCTAAAATTTCGTTTCGCCGTTCATAAATAATCAAGCGGTGTTTATTAGCAACATCATCAAATTGCAATAAATTTTTTCGCATATCAAAGTTATTTCCCTCTACTTTTTTTTGCGCTTGTTCAATCATTTTCGAAAAACTAGGATTGCGCAAAGAATTTTCATCTGTAAAACCTACTCGTTGCAACAACATTTTTGCTCTTTCGGTACCAAAGCGTACCATCAAATCATCTTCAAAAGAAACGCAAAATTGTGATTCGCCAGGATCACCTTGACGACCAGAACGTCCCCGTAACTGATTGTCAATACGTCGAGATTCATGTCGTTCGGTACCTAAAACAAACAAACCACCAAGTTTTCGTGTTTCATCAGTTAATTTAATGTCGGTCCCACGACCAGCCATATTGGTAGCAATTGTTACTGATCCACTATTACCAGCTTTGATAATAATTTCTGCTTCCCGAGCATGGTTTTTGGCATTTAAAACTTCATGTGGTATACCTCTTTTTTGCAAACGATTACTAATTAATTCACTAGTTTCTACCGCCACTGTACCAACTAATACTGGTTGTTTTTTCTCATAACGTTCTGCTATTTCATTAATTATTGCTTTATATTTTCCTTCTTGATTAGCAAAAATTAAATCGCCATGATCAACCCGAATAATCGGTTCATTAGTAGGAATACAAATAACATACATATTATAAATTTCTCGGAATTCTTCTTCCTCTGTTTTTGCCGTTCCCGTCATACCAGAAATTTTGCGATACATACGAAATAAATTTTGAAAAGTAATGGTTGCTAAAGTCTTCGTTTCTTCTCCAACCGGCACACCTTCTTTAGCTTCAATTGCTTGATGTAGTCCATCTGAATATGTTCGTCCATGCATAAGTCGACCTGTAAATTGATCAACAATAACTACTTTATTATCCTGAATTACATAATCAATATCACGTTTCATAGAATAATTAGCACGTAAAGCCTGGTTAATAAAATGAACTATTTTAGTATTTTTTATATCATATAAATTATCCAGTTTAAAATATTTTTCCGCCTTTGCAATGCCATCATCATCAAGTGAAACCGCTTTCATCTTGGCATCATAAATATAACCGCCATCTTTTTTCAAAGTTTTTGCAAAACGATCAGCTTCAACATATAAATTAGCGGATTTCATAAAACCGCCCGAAATAATCAAAGGTGTTCGCGCTTCATCAATTAATACTGAGTCAACCTCATCAATAATAACAAATTCAAGCGGTCGTTGCACACGATCTTCAGCGCGCACAACCATATTATCACGTAGATAATCAAATCCTAATTCATTATTAGTTGAATAAACAATATCTGATTCATAAACTTCTCTTTTTTCCACTGGTGATAATTCTCTTGCGTTAACACCAACTGTTAAGCCAAGAAAGCGATAAATTGCTCCCATCCATTCCGCATCACGCCTTGCCAAATAATCGTTGACAGTAATAATGTGAACACCCTTACCATTTAAAGCATTAAGATATGCCGGCAAAGTAGAAGTTAAAGTCTTTCCTTCCCCGGTTTTCATTTCAGCGATATTACCATAATGAAGTGCTAGCGCACCTAAAATTTGTACATAAAATGGCTTTTCTTTAATAACACGATAAGCAGCCTCTCGCACAACCGCAAACGCTTCTACCATAATATCTTCAAGTGTTTCACTATTTGCTAATCTTTCTTTAAATTCATCCGTTTTAGCACATAGTTCCTTATCTGTTAAGACTTGCATTTTTGTATCTAATTTGACAACATCATTGGCGATATGCTGAAACCGCTCTAATTCCTTATATTCATGATCAAAAATTTTCTTTAAAAACTGCATCCAATCTTCCTTTCCAGTCGAAAATTATTCTGTTACGATTAAACCATAATCGCCATCTTTTCGGCGATACAAAACACAAATAGCATCTAATTTATAATCATGATAAACAAAAAAATCATGTCCTAATAAATCCATTTGTAAAATTGCTTCCTCTTCATCCATTGGTTTCATCTCTAGTTTTTTTCTTTTAACTATTTTTTCTTTTTCCGTTTCTTCAGTTTCCTCTGAAGCTACTTTAAAACTCCGTAACATTTCATAATCTATTTTATCTTTTATTCTTGTTTTATTTTTACGAATCTGTCTTTCTAATTTTTCACTAACCAAATCAATGGCAGCATATAAATCTTCATGTCTTTCTTCCGCACGTAAAATTACGCCCTTAATTGGAATAGTTGCCTCAACAATTTGCTCATTATGGATAATTCTAACAACAACATTAGCATTAATATTTTCCGCATCTACCAAAAATTTATCTAAACGCCCAATTTTTTCCTCAACATAACTTTTTATTGCTGGCGTCAATTTTACATTCTTACCATAAAAATTAAAATTCATTTTCCTCACTCCTCTTGGCTTAATTATAACATATTTTTCCTAAATAACATACCTTCATTTTCGCTTTTAAACCAGAAAAAAAGCATTTTAAACATCTTTTACTCCCTTTTTATAATTAACAATTATAATCAAAAAAAGGATATGTTATGCGAAAGAAAATTTTATCATATTTATTAGCTTTTTGTCAAAAGCAAAAATCATTTACCAAAAGAGAACAATACGGCGTAGAATGCTTATTAATTTTTGTTGAAAAAACTATTATTATATTTACACTTGCTTATTTTTTTAATCTTTTTATACCTCTTTGTAAATTGTTATTGTTTTTTGTTCCCTTAAGAGCTCTTTCTTTCGGCCAACATTTTACCAACCCTCATGCCTGCACAATTTTTTCAGCATCGATATTTCTTACAACTTCCTTCATCGCGCAAAATTTTTTTATTTCTAACTTTTTACCTTTTTTTGTCATTGCTAGTTACTACATAATAACTGCGCCCCTAGAAGCTAACCGCCGCAAAATAAAAAAGGCACCTTATCAACCCGTACTTTGTTTGCTTTTAATTTTCTATTTCTTTTTAATAAAATATCAATATTCGCTCGCTAACTTTATAATCTCTGCCACTTTTTTACAAGCTCTTTTGTTAACAAATATTTTTTTTAAAAGAAAGGAGGTATTATGAATTATTTTTTAATCGCTCTGCTTTGTTTTTTTGCAAAACAAATAGCACTAATAAATAGCAAAGCAAGTATGTTATTTTATCTCGAAGAACCGCCTTTTCCGAATGAATAATTCTTGATAAAAAAAATGCTTACCAAAACGAGATTGCCATGTGCAATCTTTTTCTTTACTGACAATATTGTGAACAATATACAAACCAAAGCTTTTTTTAGTAAATTTTTTCCGCATAATTGGACAAAAGTTAGCATTTTTAGCATAATTATTGGCTATTGAAAAGCCAATATTGTTTTTTTCTTCCCATACTAAAATTTCTACTTGCGGGTTAGCATTTTTTAAACTAGCCTCCCGCGCATTATCAACTAAATTACCTAAAACACGAATAATTTTAGCAACAAAATCTAGATCATTGTTAACTAATGCAACTTGAACATCCCACCAAAAAACGACTTTAATGTTGGCGGCTTGCATTTCGGCAACCTTTTCTTTTAAAAATCCCTTTATACCACTTTGTTCCTCTAAATGATGGTTTTTTTGCGCCCCTTTTATTTTTTTATCAATAAACTTTTGCTCTTTCGGACAGTTTACTAAACCACGCAAATACAAAAGTTCATTACAATAATCGTGTTGCTTCAATTGATATTCTTGCACTTTTTGCATGAAAATACTATGATCAGCCGCAATTTTTTGATATTCCGAAGTTAACCACTGATAATTTTGCCGCTCCCGAAAAATAATTAATAAAAAAATTAACAACATGATTAATCCCAACAAAGAAACAACCAAATTACCCCAAAGCGGCGCCTGAAAATATAAGCGATGAACAAAAAAAGCTATTAGTATTATTAAAATACTAACAAAAAACAATAACAAAATATTATTGTGAAAATTTAAATTATTTATTCTTCGTAGATAAGAACGCAAGCAATAATATATGCCACTTGCAATCATTATTATAGCAACATTGGTCCATAAAGAGGCTACAATTTCTAGTTTAAATCCTAGCAAAAAAGCAAAAAGAATAATTTCCGCAAAAGCCATCAAAACAAAAGCAATACAAGCAACAATAAAAATTTTAAGTAAGTTATCCTTTGTTAACCAATAAATTATTATTATTAAAAAAAAATAATTACTAATAATGCGATAGTAATCAATTTCAAATTTTAGAAATAGCAATGCTGCAAAAATAATAACCGCAAGAAAAAAATAATGCCAACTTATTGATTTTTGCAAAAT
>PXDA01000086.1 GCA_003566505.1 Mollicutes bacterium | reverse complement strand
CTGGTAAAACAGCTGCCTTCGCGTTGCCCTTAATTAATAATTTATTACAAAATAATAATAAAAATATTAAGGTTTTAGTAATTGTCCCAACTCGTGAATTAGCAATTCAAGTTCGTGACAACTTTCGCAGTTATGCCATTAATACTAACTTAAAATGTAGTGTTATTTTTGGTGGTGTTAATCAAGCATCACAAGTAGCCGTTTTAAAAAAAGGCGTTGATATTTTAGTGGCAACACCCGGACGGTTACTTGATTTAATTAAACAAAAACATGTCCGTCTTGAACATGTTCAAACTTTTGTCTTAGACGAAGCTGATACAATGCTTGATATGGGCTTTATCCATGATGTGCGAAAAATAGCGGCTTATATTCCGCAAAAAAAACAAACAATTATGCTTTCGGCCACAATTACAAATGCCGTTAAAAAACTTGCTAGTGAATTTTTAATTAATTATGAAACAATTAAAGTTAATCCGGAAGTTTTAACAGTTGATGCGATTGATCAATCAGTTTATTTTGTTGATAAAGTTAATAAAGCAAAACTGTTATTAGATATTTTAGATGATGAAGCTGTTAAATCAGTTTTAGTTTTTGTTAGAACAAAACATGGTGCTAATAAACTAGATGAGATTTTGCGAAAAAGAGGCATCAAGTGTGGTGTCATTCATGGCAACAAATCACAAAATGCGCGAATTGCCGCTTTAAAAGGTTTTAAGGCCGGTATGAGCAAAGTTTTAGTAGCCACTGATATTGCGGCGCGTGGCATTGACATTGAAAAACTATCGCATGTTATTAACTATGAAATGCCAGAAAATGTTGAAACTTATGTCCATCGGATTGGTAGAACTGGTCGGGCTGGCGTTAGTGGCTCAGCCATTTCATTATGCGCTTTTGATGAAAAAAATACTTTTAGAGGTATAGAAAAAACCGTTAGTCAAAGTATTACAACAATTGATGAACATAGTTATCCAATGAACGATTTTAAAATTGTGCCAAAAGCAAATAGATTTCGTAATAAACGGAATTCGCAAAATAAGTCAAGAAGGTTTTCCAGACCACAAAAAATTTAAACTTAAAAGATATATTATAAATAAAAGATTAAACAAAAGTTTAATTTTTTTTCATTGAAAAATAATTAGTTTTTCTTTTTTATGCTTGTTATCGGCTAAAGAACAAACGTTCGATATAATGTAATCAGGAGGATTTTATGACTAAAGGAATAGAAACAAATCAAGAATTTTTATTATATAAAAATGCAAATGATGAAATAAAGATTCAAGTTTTATTAATAAACAATGATATATGCTTAACGCTTATGTTTTTAAATTTTTGAGATATTTTCAAAAGTTATTGACAATATGAATGTTAGAGAGGGTTTGTTTTTAAAATGTATTTTTTTGCTTGCAATATTTATAAAATAGGTTACAATATATGTTGAGTAAAAAAAGGAGCGAAAATTATGAAAATTACAGTGGTTGGATTAGGATATGTTGGTTTAGCTAATGCGGTTTTGTTATCGGTAGAAAATGAGGTTATGGCTTTAGATATTAATCAGGAAAAAGTTGAACAAGTAAATAGTGGTATTTCGCCAATTGTTGATCAGGAAATTAGTGATTATTTAAAGCATCGCGATTTAAATTTAGAGGCGACAACTGATAAAACGGTTTTACAAGATAGTGATATTGTTATTATTGCTACCCCAACTAATTACGATCCGCATGAAAATTATTTTGATACTTCGAGTGTGGAGAGTGTTATTGAAGATGTTTTAAAATTAAACACTAGTAGTACGATTATTATTAAGTCAACGGTGCCGGTAGGTTTTACGGAAAAGATGAAAGAAAAATATGAAACTGATAATATTATTTTTTCCCCAGAGTTTTTAAGAGAAGGGTGTGCTTTAAATGATTTGTTATATCCTTCGCGAATTATTATTGGTGAAAAATCACATCGTGCTGAGTTGATTGGAACTTTAATGCGGGAAAGCTCGCAAAAAAAATCAGCACCGGTTTTATATACTGGTTCAACTGAAGCAGAAGCAATTAAACTTTTTTCGAATACTTTTTTAGCAATGCGCGTCGCTTTTTTTAATGAGTTAGATTCTTATGCGGAAGTGAAGGATTTAGATAGTGAAGAAATTATTAAAGGTGTTTCACTTGATCCACGTATTGGTGATTATTATAATAATCCTTCCTTTGGTTATGGGGGCTATTGCTTGCCGAAGGATACAAAACAATTACTTGCTAATTATCAAGATGTACCACAAAATATTATTGGTGCGATTGTGGAAGCTAATAATACTCGAAAAGATCATATTGCAAATAGGATTATTGAAAAGGATCCCGATACGGTTGGTGTTTATCGTTTAACTATGAAAACTAATTCTGATAATTTTCGTGATTCGGCTATTCAAGGAATTATGAAAAGGTTAAAAGCAAAAGGAATTGAAGTTGTTATTTATGAACCATCGATGGATGAAGCAGAGTTTTATCGTTCACGGGTTATAAAAGAATTAAAAGAATTTAAAGCAATGGCGGAAGTGATTTTGGCAAATCGTTTAACGGAAGATTTAGAAGATGTTAAACAAAAAGTTTATACAAGAGATTTATTTAAAAATAATTAACATTAGTTAGTTATTTTTTTATGAATAAGTATGTTAAAATGAAAATGGTGATGATATGCGCAAAGTTTTATCAATAGTTTTATTAATTAATTGGATGATAATTATATTACTTTTTTCGCAACAAAGTGGCACTGAATCAGCAGATTTAAGTAGTGGCGTGGTTGGAATGGTTTTAGCAATGCTTGAATTTTTAATGCCCGCTTATCAATTTGATGTTGATTTAATTAGTGTGATTGTTCGTAAATCAGCTCATTTTTTTCTTTATTTTGTTTTAGGAATTTTAACTTTAAACTTTGCTAATGAATATAGTATTTATCAAAAAAAGGAAAGAATTATTTTTAGTATCTTATTTTGTATTTTATTTGCTACGATTGATGAAATACAACAAATTTTTATTCCGGGACGGCATGGTGGTATTGATGATGTCTTAATTGATGCTTTTGGTAGTGTTAGTGGTATTTTATTATTTTATAAAATAAAATTATTTAAAAAATAAATATCTTTTTAAAACGACTGTTTTGTGTTATAATTTAAATAATAGTAGGAAGAAGTGATTGAATGAAAAAAATACTATTAGTTTTTGTCATAGCTTTTTTTGTTTTTGCTATGGATGTTCAAGCCAAAAGCAAGCAAGATATTATTGACTATGTACAAGACAACGCGCAATGTGGTACTGATACGGCTATTTTTCAATCATACAATACTACTTATACAAGATTATTAAAAGAAAAAGAACTAAACGAAGATGAAATTAAAGATGTTTTAAATTATCTGGAAACAGCTTATGAAATTATTAACGAAAATAATGTTTGTAGTTTAAGTGATGCTGATAAATTAAGTAGTAAAGAAAAAGATAAATTATTAACATCACTCACTGATGGTGCTAAAATTATTCATAGTGCGCCCTCGATTGTTGATGATGGTGCAGAAAAAGATAAAAAAAAGACGAGCGCACCACTAGTATATGATCGTGATGAGCGAGTAATTCACATCGTTGATAATGATATTTTATTAGACCGTATTCATTTAGAAGAGCAAAAATTAACTTACACGGGTCCTAATATTTATTTAACTTATAGTTTATTTGCTTTTGCTTTTAGTATTGTCTTGGCACTTGTTTATCAAAAATTAGCACGTAAAAGACACCGGGCGCGGTTTTATAAAAGAGTTTTACGCGACTTATCATGGGGCTTGGTTTTTACAACAGGTGTTATTTTCGGTCTTTTATTAGTTTTTAATAATTATGTTGATACATATGCTAGGTTACGTAGTATGATGGGTGAAGTTCTTTACGAACAAAATAATATTGCCAAAGAAATTATTTTAGATGAAGACAATAATATTGTTGTTTATCCTGCTTATGGTAATCGTTATGGGGAACTTCTAATTCCTGATTTAGGGATTGCGGCACCGATTAGTTTTGGTGATTCACCACGTTTATTAGAAAATAATATTGGTCATCATACGCCATCAGCTTTTCCTGGTGAAGGCGAAGACATTATTTATAGTGGTCATAATAGTGGCGAGTTTTTAGGTAATTTAGTTAATCTCTCGGTTGGTGAACAAATAATTGTTAATGCTAGTTATGGTGAGTTTATTTATCAAGTAGAAAAAACCCAAGTTGTTAGTGATACGGACTGGCATTTATTAAAAGGGGAAGATGAAGAAACATTAATTTTATATACTTGTTATCCTTTTAGTAGTGTAATATATGGTTCAAGACGTTATGTCGTTTATGCGCCTTTGCAGGAGGTTAATTGGCAAGCAGGTGATTATCATGAATAGAGGGATGGTAATATCGCGGGGTGTCATGATTACTTTTATCGCTATTTTGTTATTAATTATAGCGCTTTTAGTTCAGTATCATTTAAATTTTAATGCAACTAGTTTTAAAAATGTTTTTGCACGTAGTGATTATGTTGAGCTAACTTACGAAAAATTAACTGAAGAGTTTAGTTATTATGCTAGTGATGAATTAAGTAATCAACTTTTAGATAAAGAAATGGTCGCATCTGATATAGACCATTATATTGAAATGTTTTTTACAACCGAAGAGCGTTTGTTTGCTAATGCCATTGAAGGAGCGAAACAACGTGAATATGCTGCAATTATTAACAGTTATCTAGAAGAAAATGAATTAACAGTGGAAAATAATGCTGTTCATAGTTTGAGTTCTTTACTTGCCAAAAAATACGTTGATATGATTTTTCCGGTGCAAGAATTAGAACTGGTAGAACTACCATATCAACAAGTTAATCGTTTGATGGGCAATATCGTGTTTGTGTTTGTCTTGGCATTAATTGCTGTTTTAAATTTTCAAGTATTGTTTAAAAATAAGGAGCATGTTGCAGAAAGTTTTGCTTTTGCTAATATTTTCTTGTTAGTTAGTAGTTTTATTTTACTATTTTATCGTCCCTTTTTCTTTAATCAAGCGATTACCAGTTTTATGCATACTTTCTTTAATCAAATAATTATTATTAATTTAATTATCTTTGTGATTTATGGTTTAGTAAGTTTTTATTCATATTATCAATTGTATAAAGTTAGAATTAGACAATAATTTAGCAAAAAAACATTTTCGTGTTATAATGACAAAAATAGGAGGCGGAATAGATGAAAAATTTTATGAAAGAAAAAAAACCAATTATATTAATAATAGCAGTTTTTCTCCTGCCCCTTTTTAGTATTGTTGGACTTTCTGACAGTGCTAAAGCCGAAAAAGAAGCTTTGGAAACAGAATTTTATAATTTAAAACCCGAAGTAGAAAATTTACTTGCCAAAACAAATGAATTTTTAGTCGTTTGTGATAGTGAAATTAGTTCGCAATTAACTTTTGGTTTGGCTAATAATATTTATGAAAAAGTAAGAAATCGTAATTTAAGTGGTTTAATTGATATTATTACTACTGATATTGAGTTTACAGGGACATGTGAAAGTGATGCCGAAGCACTACGCAATACTGCTAGTAATCAACTTGATGATTTCTTAGATCATGCTCGTGCTTGGCGTGCCTTTTTACAAGCAGAGGTTCATAATTTAGGTTATAGTGATGTATATCCGCTTTTTAAAGATAATTTAACACTGGCACAAGAAATGTTCCGTGTCATTGATAACTTTCTTCATATTGTTGATGATTCTATTTTAGCAAGTGATAATTATGAGGCGATTGTTTTAGAAGAGTTTGAAAGTCAAGTTGAGCAAGTATTTTCTTATCGTGATACAGCGCTGACGGTAGCTAATGATAAATTAAATAAACGGATTGAAAACATTCTTGACGATGAAAGTAGAACTGATAGCGAAAAAATTGATGCTGTTTTAGATATTATTGATATTGG
>PXDA01000063.1 GCA_003566505.1 Mollicutes bacterium | reverse complement strand
TATGGCTAGTATGAATATTACCGAAACAAGATTACCACAAGATGGTGCTGTTAAATCAAGCATTGATGGTGTCGCACTTGATTTACGTGTTTCTTCTATTCCAACTAGTGATGGTGAAAAGATTGTTGTGCGTATTTTAGATTATAGTTTAAGTGATAGCGGGATTGAAAGTTTAGGCTTTTCCGATGATAATTATCGGAAAGTAATTAAAATGATTAGTGTTCCAAATGGTATTATTTTAGTAACTGGTGCTACTGGTACTGGTAAATCAACTACTGTATACGCCGTTTTACAAAAATTAAACAAAGAAGATACTAACATTATTACCGTTGAGGATCCAATTGAGATGGATATTGAGGGCATTAATCAGATTCAAACTAATAGTGAAATTGGGTTAGATTTTGCCACCGCGCTACGTTCTATTTTGCGTCAAGACCCCAATATTATTATGGTTGGTGAGATTCGTGATACGGAAACAGCTCGAATTGCAATTCGCGCCTCAATTACTGGTCACTTAGTATTATCAACTCTCCATACCAACGATTCTTTAAACACTATCGAACGTTTACTTGATATGGATGTCGAAAGATATTTATTGGCTAGTTCTTTAACAGGTATTATCTCACAAAAATTAGCGAAAAAGTTATGTACACAATGTCGCAAAACAAAACCAGTTAATGATTATGAAAGACAAATCTTTAAAAAAGTTTTAAATGAAAAAGTTGATGAAATTTATATTAATGAGGGCTGTGGGGAGTGTGACAATGGCTACAAAGGCCGCGTTGCCATTCAAGAAGTTTTATTAATAAACCAAGCAATTCGCGATGCCATAAGTTCTAACGCTCGCAAGGAAGTAATTCGTAATCTAGTTTTTAAAGCTGATGTAACAACCCTTTTACAAGATGGTTTAACAAAAGCAAAAGCAGGATTAACTACCATTGAAGAAATATTAAAGTTAATTGAATTTAGTGAAATCGAAGAAGAAGAAAGTGATTTTAACTTAAAAGAAGCTATGAAACATGTTAGCATTACCAAAGATGCCGCCCAAAAAGAAAAGAAAGAAGAAGAATTAAGTCAAGAAAATATTAGCGCACCAGAAAAAATAAAAGAAGAAAAATCTTTAGAAGAAATCACTATTACAGAAGAAGAAGACAATAAACAAAAAAATGAGGATGATCCACAAATAGAAAAAATCGAAGAAGAAGACACTGCCAAAAAAGAAAAAAGCGATACCTCTTCTGATAAAAAAGAAACCACAACTAAAGATGATAAAAGTCAAGATGATGAAAACATTTCAGAAAAAGAAAAAACGGAAACTGATGAAGAGCAAAATAAAGAACAGGCTAAAGATGAAAACAAAAAAACAGAAAAAACCAATCAGGAAAATGAAGAAAAACAACCAGAAGAAACACAAGTTGAACCAAAATCTGAGGAAAAGCAACCAAAAGATGAAACTAAAGCCAATCAAAAATCAGACGAAAATATAAAAGAAGATGACCAAAGCAAAAATAAGGAAACTGAAGAAAAGAAAGAAGAAAAAGAAGATGACTTAGTCGAAAAACCACGAAAAATTAAAGAAGAACCAATTGAACCAGATGATGAAGATGATTATGTCGAAATGCGTTCCTTTCGGTTAGCGAGAAAAAAGGATAAAATTGATTCCGTTTTAGAAAAGGCCCGTCAATTACCAGATGAAGATGAGAATGATGAAGAAAAAGCAAAATTTGATAAAATAAATTCCATTTTAAAAAAAGCGGAACAATTAGAAGATGAAGAATAATACATTAAAAAAGAGTTTAAAAAACTCTTTTTTTTACTGAATCATATAATCCTTTAATTTTTTAGACCGCGATGGATGTTTTAGTTTGCGAATTGCTTTGGCTTCAATTTGACGTATTCTTTCGCGTGTTACACCAAACATTTGTCCAACTTCTTCTAAAGTTCTTGATTTGCCATCTTCTAAACCAAAACGCAAGCGAACCACCTTCTCTTCCCGATCAGTTAGCGTTAATAACACTCCCGTAATTTCTTCTTTTAACATCTCATTAGTTGTATACTCTTCCGGACTCATATTTTGTTCATCAGGAATAAAATCACCTAAACAAGAATCTTCCTCTTCCCCAATCGGTGTTTCAAGACTAACGGGATCTTGCGCGATTTTATATATTTCTCTTATTTTCTCAACCGGAATTTGCATTCTTTCTGTTAATTCTTCTTCACTGGGTTCACGATTTAATTCTAAAGTCATCTGTCTTTGTACTCTAGCCAATTTATTAATTGTCTCAACCATATGAACCGGCACTCGAATAGTTCTTGCTTGATCAGCAATCGCTCGCGTAATAGCTTGTCTAATCCACCACGTTGCATAAGTAGAAAATTTATATCCTTTTGTAATATCAAACTTTTCGACCGCCTTCATCAAACCAATATTTCCTTCTTGAATTAAATCTAAAAACAACATACCACGACCTAAATATCGTTTAGCAATGCTTACAACTAATCGTAAATTTGCTTCTGCTAAAATTCTTTTCGCCTCTTCATCGCCTTCACCAATTCGTTCCGCAAGTTCTTTCTCTTCTTCAATTGACACTAATTTAATTTTACCAATTTCTTTTAAATACATTCGAACTGAATCATTAATATTTAAATCCTTCGCCAATTTTTCTTCGGATAATAAAGCTTTCGTACTTATTTCTTCTTCCTCTTCATCAGGTGCTTTAATTTCAATTTTATTTTCCGTAAATAAATTATATAACTCATCTAATAAATCAGCATTAATATCAAGTCCTTTTAATTCTTCAGCTAACTCTTCATAAGTTAAATATCCTTTTTCCTTACCAGCTTTTAATAAATCTTTCTTTCTTTGTTCAAACGTTTTTATTACTTCCATTATTCATCCCCCATTTGTATTTTTCTTATTTTTTCAGCTATTTCAATTTTTTTGTTAACATTTGTTTCTTTTTTCATCTCTTGTTTCAATTGCTCTAATTCATATTTGTGATTATATTCATTAATTACATTAATATAATCTTCAATTTGTTCCATTTTAAAATCTTCATTTAGATTTTCTTGTAAAATTTCCTTTAATTTATTAACTAATTTTTCCTTATGTGAAATTAAAGTAAAAATATCAGCAACATTAATATTTTGATATTTATCAAAGAATTCACTTATTTCAATCGCCAATAAACGACATTCATAGGTCGGCATAAATGTAACCCGTCTTCGATAAATCTTAATAACTTCCGGACTTTTTAACATATAAAATATTAAATGCTTTTCAGCTAGGGTATATTTATTTTCATGTTTTTTCGGCTTTACAGTCGGTTTTTTAGTAATTTCGCGCCCTTTTATTTGTTTGCGAAGGAAATTTATCTCAATATCGGCTTCCTCACTTAATTTTTTAAGCGCCAATTCTTTTAAAACCTTATCTTCTATTTTATTTATTTCTACTAATATTTTATTAACATATTCAGCTAGTTGTGTATCATCCTGTAAATCCTTATTTTTTTTGTAATATTCACGATAAAAATCAATAATATTTAAAGGTTGTGTCAACAATTCTTGTAAAGCTTCTACGCCATTTTCTTTTATATAATCTTCGGGATCTAAATTATCATGCAAACGTACCACTTTCGGAATAATACCTACTTTACGCAATTCTTCAATAGTGGCTAGTGTCGCCCGCTCCCCGGCTTCATCACCGTCATATAAAATAATAACTTGATTTGTTAGTTTTTTTATTAAACGTGCTTGTTGAATAGTAAAGGCTGTTCCCATGCTAGCAACCGTATTTTTAATACCTTGTTGGTATAAACTGATAACATCCATATAGCCCTCTAATAAAATTAATTCTTTTTCTTGTCTCATCATATCGCGAACACGATGATAATTATATAGTACTTCGCTCTTTTTAAAAATGATTGTTTCTTTCGTGTTAATATACTTACTATCATCTCTTTCTTCAAAAAGACGACCACTATAAGCAACTAAGCGTCCATTACTATTATGAATCGGAAACATAATGCGATCTTGAAAAATATCATAACCATTTTCATTAATTAGACCACAATTTTCTAAATCTTTTGGGGCAAACTTTTTCGCCTGCAAGTATTCGCCCACTGGTTGTTTATTTAAGGCAAGGCCGATTTCAAAATAATTAATTGTTTCTTCATCAAGACCACGATTTTTTAAATATTTTAATGCTTTTGCTCCTTCTTTAGCAACAATATTATTACGATATAATTTTTGTGCTTGTTCGTATATTTCTAAAAAAACCTTTTCCTGTGGATTAGTTGGTTTGGTATCAATATCAACATTAATACCCGCTAATGTACTTATTTTTTTAACACTTTCTAAAAAAGACAAGTGTTCATAATCCATTAAAAAGGTAAAGACATTACCACTCGCTCCACAAGAAAAACATTTAAATATTTGTTTTTCACTAGAAACGCTTAAACTTGGTTCGTTATCATCATGAAAAGGACAAATGCCAAAATGATTTTTACCTCGTTTATTTAAACTTATGTAACGCGAAATAACGTCGACAATGTCCACGTTTTCTCTAATTTCTTTTAATTTTTGTTCTTCAATATACGCCAAATTATACCCCCATCTACTTTTAATATACAATATTGATTAATCATTTCCTTTTTTTGTCGTAAAAATTTGTAAATTTTCTTTTAATATAATCTTAATGCTCCCTTTTTCACTTGTCAGATAATAATTAATATCCTTATCATCAAACAAATTAATTACTGCTTGGTGAGGATGATTAAAACGATTATTTTCACCAGCCATAATAATTGCTTTATCAGGATTAATAGTATTAATAAATTCTTCGCTACTGCTATAGCGCGAACCATGATGACCAACTTTTAAAACACTTATTTCATTTAAATCATAATTAGCAAGTATATATTCTTCACTGCGAAAACCAGCATCACCCATAAATAACAAATAATGTTCATTTAGTTTCGTATATAAAACTAAACTATCTTCATTTTCACAATTAACATCTTTATTATTAATAAAATAATAATCATGATCATTAATAACCATTTTCTTTTGTGCTATTTGTTGATAAGGTATTTGCTTTTTTTCTAAATATGACATAATACGCTTTTCTTGTTCATTGTCAACTCCCTTATTTAATACTACCTGCGCTACTGGAAAATTTTCTAATAACGTTATCGCCTCTCCTAAATGATCATAATGACCATGGGTTAAAACCAACAAATCAATTTTAGTAATACCACGTGCTTTGAAATACGGAATAATACGTGATTCAACTAGAAACTGACGAAAATCCGGAAAATAAACGCCACCAGTATCAACCAAAATAGTTGTTTCTTGTCTTGGTGTTTCAATTAAAATAGCATCCCCCTGACCAACATCAATAAAGGTTAAAACACCATATGGATTAAAAAAAGCCATATTTTTATAAAAAGTTAATAAAATAATTAACAAAATAAAATAACGATAATGAAAAAAATGAAAAAAAAGATATATAACGACATAATACAACAACCAATAAAATATATTTAATTGGGGAATAGTAATCATAATCGCATATTGTGCCAAAAACAAAGAAATTGTTTCCATTAATATTATTAGTTGTGCTAATAAAAAATCACTACTTGTGATAAAAAAAGTGAAGATTGCCAACGGGTAAATTACAATCGAAAAAATGGGCACAAAGAGGAGGTTTAAAAAAGGCGTTAAAATATTAAATTGAAAAAAATTATGAACTAATATGGGCAATGAAGTTAAAAAGGCGATTAATGAAACCAAAAAAGCTTTACGGAAGTAGTTTTTTTGTTGTATTATTAATGATTGAAAATGAATCAGGAAAAAACTAATCACAAAACTAAATTGAAAACCAATATCATAAATAAAAAAAGGATTATAAATTAATAAAACTAATGCTAAAAAAATTAAAATTTTCTCTGCTTTAATCTGGCAATTAAAAAACTTATTAAGTAAAAGCAGACCATAAAACAAAACCGCCCGCATTAAAGAAATAGCAAAACCAGTTATAAATAGGTAAAAAAATAAGAATATCATTATAAT
>PXDA01000041.1 GCA_003566505.1 Mollicutes bacterium | reverse complement strand
ATTCATGGTGTTTATCATGAAAATGATTATCAAATTGTTTTTGTTGATACACCTGGTATTCATAAACCAAAACATCAATTAGGAGAACTTTTAAATCAAACGGCATACCAAAGTTTAAATGATGCTGATGTTATTTTATTTTTGGTTGATGCTAGTGTTGAACTAGGTCGGGGTGATCAACGAATCATTGATATTTTAAAACAAAAAAATAAACCAGTTATTTTAGGACTCAATAAAATTGATAAAATAAAAAAAGAAGAAATTTTATTAAAAATAGATCAATATCAAAAATTATTTAATTTTAATGAAATAATTCCGCTTTCTGGTTTGAAAAAAGATAATTTTGATCGTTTGTTAAGTGTTTTAAAAACATACTTACAAGATGAAATTCCTTATTATCCGCCGGAACAAATTACTAATCGTAGTCTTGAATTTATGATTGGTGAAATAATTAGAGAAAAAGCGATTACATTGACGAGTGAGGAAGTCCCACATAGTATTACATGTTTAGTTGAAAATATGCGTAAAACGAAAAATAAAACCATTATTGATGCTTTAATAATAGTAGACCGTCCTGCGCTTAAAAAAATAATTTTGGGGCGGCAGGGACGAATGATTAAAGAGATAGGAACCTTAGCAAGAGAAGAAATTGAAGCATTAATTGATGATAAAGTGTATTTGCAATTATATGTTAAGGTTATTAAAAAATGGCGCGAAAGAAAAGGAAATTTAAAAGAGTTGGGCTATGGCAGTGATTAAAAAAGTTGAAGGCATTGTTTTAAATGATTTTGATTATGGTGAAACAAGTCGTATTATTAATATTTTAACTAGTGAAGATGGCATTATTGGCGTTATTGCTAAAGGTTGTCGTAATATTAAAAGTCCTTTATGTAATGTTAGTCAAAAATTAACATATGGTACGTTTTATATTTATTATAAAGAAGATAAATTATCAATTTTAAAAGAAGTCGACCTTCATAATGGTTTTTTTAATATTCGCACTGACATTGTAAAAATAAGTTACGCCTTGTTTTTACTTGATTTAGCAGAACAAGTTTATAAAGAAAGTAAAGCACCCCAAATTTTAAAGCAATTAATAAGTGTACTCGAAAAAATTGAAGATGATTTTGATCCGTTGGTACTTACATTGATTTTAAAATTACGCTTTTTAAATTATTTAGGGGTCGCCCCAGTAGTTGATAGTTGTGTACTGTGTCATAGTAGTCAGGGAATAAAAACTTTATCAGTTAAGCGTGGCGGCTATATATGTCAACATTGTTATGAAGATGAAGTTATTTATCAAGCAAAAACGATTAAAATGTTAAGAATGTTTTATTATGTTGATGTTAGTAAAATAAGTAAAGTTAATATTCAAATTGGTATTAAAAAAGAAATTAATGAATTTTTAGAACAATATTATAGTGATTATACTGGTATTTTTTTTCGTAGTAATGATTTTTTAAAAAAAGTGCGTGAATTAGAAAAATAAACTTGGTTAGTTTATTTTTTGCTTGACAAATAAAGAAAAAAACATTATAGTAGATGACAAATTAAGGAGTGTTTTTATGAATTTTATAAACCATGATTTTGATCGCGCTACTTATAAAACACAATTTATTGCTGATTTTTTGCAAGAAAAGTTTGGTGCTAAAAAATTAGCATTATTACGAAAAAATCAAAAAATTTATTTTGAGTTAGTTGCCGCGATACAACTAGAAGATGATAATCAAAAAAGTGATAAACAAGCAATTGAAAAACAAATGAGTTTGGTCGTTCAAAAAACGGAATTGGAAAATCAACGATTAGAACTTTATGCCGAAGAACATATTGATGGTGAAAAGTTAAGAAAAATTGGTGAAAAACTTTTCCTTTTAGAAGAAGAAATTTTAGCGAATGAAGCCAACCTTTTTAATTCTAAAAATTCTGATGATAAAAAACAACAATTATGGGAAGATTTTTTGAGCATTCAAGAACAGTTAAGAGAAGAAGATTATAGTGAATTACAAACTTTGTTAAAAATTAGTAAAAACAATGATAATCCTTCTCCTTTTCAACAAGAATTAAAAGAAGTTATTAAGGCAGAATTACCAAAATCACAAGTACAAGAAGCAACTTATGATTGTGTCGCTTTATTGTTGGAAAATGAATTGAAAATATTATGGCGTTGTGCGCAAAATGCTGCTCGATTGGCTGAGCAAGTTAAGAATAGTAAAAAAGTTGACGTTTCACAACATGAGTGTATTGTTGAGAATATAAAGTCTTGTGAAAACTATTTAGAGAGTATTCACGGTATGTTATATATGTATTTAGAAACATTACAATCTATTGATGATGAAAAATTAATAAATGAAACAACGGCTACTTTTAAATCTGATCAAGTAATGGCTTTTAGTGCTTATCAAATTATACAAAAAGCAATGCAAAATAATTTATCATCATCATACATTGAGGAAATGAAAAAAATTCAGGAAAAATATTTAGCAAAAGTTGATAAATATACTAGTCAACCTAATCCTATAAAAGGGAACAATCGTAATTCAGCATATGCTTGGCGTGATGCAACTAAATTAGTGTTATATGAATTTGGTGATCAATTAGATAAGCAATATCAGCGACAAGATGATATAACAATTGACAACCGCAAGCGAATGTAGTATAATTTACCTATCAAAAGAATAATATAAAATGCGATGAAGAGTTTGGCACCTCTGAGCAATATAATAAAAGAGATTCTTTTAGAATAAGTAAGGTGGAACCGCGGGGTTAACTCGTCCTTACAAAATTCTAAAAGTTTTTTTATAAGGAGAAAAGAAATGGCTAAAGTTGGCATTTGCTTTCCAAGCAAAGATTTTTTAAAGTTATCCGAAGAAGAATTTGTACCATATTTAAAAAAATTTCAACAAAAAGGATTATATAGCTTTGATATGTATACCGAGTTTTTATTAAAACAAAAATTAATAAATACTATATTACAACAAATGCAAAAACATAATATTAAAGTTAGTTTGCATTATCAAGGTGATATTCCCAAAGATAATGAACAAGCAATTATGCAAGTAAAAGAACAGTTAAAAGCGATAAGGCAAATTCTTGATAGTAATGGACATTGTTATGAAATAAATATTGTTTTTCATGTTCCTGATTATCAAAAAAACAAATATGCTCATCTTAATGAAATGATTGTCTTCTTTCAAACGATAACGACTTTTGCCGAAGATTTAAAATTTAATATTTTAATAGAGATTTTATCAAATAATCATCCGGCGGGAAATCATTTGGGTAATGATTTTTCGGAAATAAGTATATTCTTAAATAATATCGATAATGAAAATTTTGGTGTTTGTTGGGATTTAGGGCATACGAGATTAAATCATCTGGAAAATAAAGAATTGCTTTTAGTACCAGCTAAAATAATTGATCGCATTAAGTTTGTTCACGTTCATAATGCATATCAAAAAAAAGATGGCAAATACATTGAACATATTCCTTTAACTGATTTAAAATTACAAAGTGCCGAATTAAAATTTCTCATTGAAAATAATTATAAAGGGATATATAGTTTAGAATATGGGCTTGATGGGTTATCAGAAAATGTTAATATATATTTAGATAATATCAAAAAATTAAATAAATTTATAGAAAAAAATAAGGAGGAAAGAAAATGACTTTTGAAAAAATTGTTAATTATGCAAAGCAATATGGTTTTGTCTTTCAGGGGAGTGAAATTTATGGCGGTTTAGCTAACACATGGGATTATGGACCGTTAGGGGTTGAGTTAAAAAATAACATCAAAAAAGCTTGGTGGCAAAAATTTATTCAAGAAAATCCTTATAATGTTGGTATGGACGCTGCAATTTTAATGAATCCAACCACTTGGGAAGCGAGTGGGCATCTTAGTGGTTTTAGTGATCCTTTAACTGATTGCCGGGAATGTAAAACACGTCATCGTGCCGATCATTTAATTACTAATAAACATGATGTCGAGGTGGATGGCTGGTCCAATGAAGACATGTTAAATTTTATTAAGGAAAAGGAAATAAAATGTCCTAGTTGTGGTAAGGCAAGTTTTACCGATATTAGGCAGTTTAATTTAATGTTTAAAACTTTTCAAGGCGTCACCGAAGAAAAAACCAATGTTATTTATTTGCGTCCAGAAACAGCGCAAGGTATTTTTGTGAATTTTTTAAATGTGCAAAGGACAATGCGTTTAAAAGTTCCTTTTGGTATTGGTCAAATCGGAAAAAGTTTCCGTAATGAGATAACACCGGGCAATTTTATATTTCGAACCCGTGAATTTGAACAGATGGAGTTAGAGTTTTTTTGTAAACCGGGAACGGAAAAAGAATGGTTTAAATATTGGAAAGATTTTTGCTATAATTGGTTAGTTGATTTAAATTTAAAAAAAGAAAATATTGCAATGCGTGATCATAGCGAAGAAGAATTAAGTCACTATAGTGATGCGACAACTGATATTGATTATCAATATCCTTTCGGTTTTGAAGAATTATGGGGTATTGCTTCAAGAACGGATTATGATTTAAAAAGACATCAAGAATTTTCGAAACAAAGCATGGAATATTTTGATCCCGAAACCGAGAAAAAATACATTCCTTATGTTATTGAACCGAGTTTAGGGGCGGATAGAATGTTTTTAGCCTTTTTATCAGATGCTTTGTGTGAAGAACAACTAGAAAAAGAAAAACGCTTAATTTTAAAAATACATCCTTTTTTAGCACCCTATAAGGTAGCTGTATTGCCCCTAATGAAGAAAAAACACAGTGAAAAAGCGCAAGCAATTTATCAGCAATTATCAGCAAATTTCATGGTATCATATGATGAAACTGGTAATATTGGTAAAAGATATCGTCGTGCGGATGCCATTGGGACGCCATTGGCGATAACGATTGATGATGAAACGCTAAATAATAATACCGTAACCATTCGTGATCGTGATACAATGGCACAAGAAACAATCGCCATTGATGAAATTGTCGCTTATGTACAAGAAAAAATAAAATATTAATTGTATAAACTAAGATAATTATTTCTTTTTGATAGTTTTTATGGTAAAATTATATTAATAAAAGTTTTTAGGAGGATATTATGGGATTTTTAAAAGATTTATTAAAAGGTGAAGAACAAGCAGATTTACATTCTCCTGATAATCTTGCTGATAGTTATTATACAATAACACCGGAGCAAATGTTAGAAGAAGATGGGGGCAAAATGATATTATTAGAACCCCGTGCTTTTTCAGAAGCCCAACAAATAGCCGATTATATCCGTAGTCGCAATACAGTAGTCGTTAATTTAAAAAGGGTAACACCAGAACAAGCAAAGCGTATTATTGATTTTTTAAGTGGTACGATTTATGCTGTCAATGGTAATATTCAAAAAATTGGTGGCGGTATTTTTCTATGTACTCCTAATAATATTAATATTCAAGGCAAGATTACTGATGATTCTGAGGGCAAAGGGATTCATGATAATAAAGATCTTGACGTTGAATGGTGATTGTCAAACTTTTTTTCCTATGATACAATATGGAACAAATGAGGTGAATTATGGAGAAGTTTAGCCGAACTCTTCGTGGTTATGATCCCACTGAAGTAAATGCCTTTTTAGATAAAATTATTAAGCAAGTAGAAGAAATTTTGGTTGATGTTAAAGCCAAAGATGAGCGAATTGCTGAATTAGAAGAAAAAGTGCAAGAAACAGATCAATTAACCAAAAAAAATGAAGAGTTACAAGCAAAATTAGAACATTATGAGCGTTTGGAAAGTACTTTGAACCAGGCGATTTTAATGGCTCAAAAAACCTCCGAAAAAATGAAAAGTTCGGCTGTTCGGGAAAGCGAAATTATTATTGGTGATGCCAAAAATAATGCTAGTCGAATTGTTAATGAAGCGCTTTTAAAAGCTGAAAAAGTGGAACGTGATGCTGATAGTTTAAGGCGTAATATAAAAGTATTCAAAAAAAGGTTAAAAGATGTTGTTGAATCACAGATGGAAATAATTGATGATATTGAAAAGATTGAATTATAAAACAAGTGATAGAGACGGTATATTAAGAAAGTTTTAAAGAGAGCTAGTGGTTGCTGAAAACTAGT